>JBJOMQ010000001.1:0-36546 GCA_046052275.1 Actinomycetota bacterium
CGGCCTCCATGGCTCGAGGCCGTCATTGCCGAGGTGGGTGTCGTCGAGCGACCCCTGCAGCCGGCACTTGCTTCGTACGCCGAGCTCGCGTAGCGCCGCGAGGCATCACCGTCAGGCTTGGCGACGGCTGACGTAGTCGGCGAGGTCGACGAGTGCGTCGCGCGCCGCCGGTGCGATCGGTGCCGTGCGGATGGCATCGACCGCATCGGCCACGAGTGCGTCAATCGACTGCTCGAGATCAGCGAGTGCGCCGGTGTCGACGATGGCCTCCTGCACGCGAGCGACGTCGTCGTCGGAGAGATCAACACGGCCGACCATCTGCAGGATCGCCACCTGCGCAGGCGTTGCGGACTCCACTGCCCGCGCCAGCAGCGGCGTGGGCTTGGCCTCGCGCAGGTCGCCCCCCACGGGCTTGCCGGTCACTGCCGGATCGCCGAATGCGCCCATGACGTCGTCGCGCATCTGAAATGCATCGCCGAGGGGCAGCCCGTAGGCACTCAGCCAGGGCATCAGCTCGTCCACCCGATCAGGTGCAGCCATCGCCGCCCCGAGGTGCAGCGGCCGCTCGATCGTGTACTTGCCGCTCTTGTATCGGCAGATTCGCTCTGCCTTCGAGCGGCGACGGTCGTTCTGCACGCTGCCGAGGATGTCGAGCACCTGGCCGAGATTGAGTTCGATTCGCAGTTCGTCCCACACACCCCACGCCGTGCGGTTGACCGGTGCCATCAGGCGGTCGGCGAAGACGAACGCCAGGTCGCCGATGAGGATGGCGATTCCCTCGCCGAATCGACGGCCATCGCCTACCCACCCCTCGTTGCGATGCCGCTCGGCGAAGCGCGTGTGCGTGGTGGGCAGTCCTCTGCGGCTTGCCGCATCGTCCATCACGTCGTCGTGGAACAGGGCGAACGCGTGCATCAGCTCGAACGCCGCTCCGGCGTCAGCCACGATGTCGTCGGAGGGGTCGCCACCAGCAGCGGCGTAGCCCCAGTGGCAGAACGCCGGACGCAGCCGCTTGCCGCCGCCCAGCACGAGTCGAGGGATCTCGGCCAGCGGCTCTGCGAGGTCGGGATCGAACGCCGCCCACCGGGCGAGCTCCGGCTCGAGCACCTCGCTGAGTCGGCGCTCGACGCGGGCCGCAATCTGCAGCAGCGAGGCAGGGGCCGAACCGGTCACGTCGGCAGGCTACGGCCCCATCGGCACCAGCAGCAGGCGGGCGGCCGACGGCCGCAGGTCAGTGACCGTCGAGGCCGGCGACTGCCTGCTCGATCTGGGCCGTGGCCGCGCCGATGCGCTCACGGCAGAACGAGATGAGCAGCGCAGCGCGCTGCACGCGCGACGCCAGCACATCGACATCGACGTCTGCCTCCTCGAGTGAGGCGAGAATCTCCTCGATCTCGTCGAGGGCCTCGGCGTAGCCGGCGGGCGGCTTGTCTCCGCCCGATGACTGTGTTCCCTTGGCTGACGGACTCACCGACTGACCTCCTCCACACGGCTTGTTGCCGTGCCATCTGCGAACGTTGTGAGCACGAGATCGCCTGGCGACAGGTCGGTGGCGCGGCGCACCACGCCGCCGTCGGCACGCCTCGTGATGCTCCAGCCTCGAGCCAGTGCATTGGCGGGATCGAGCAGCCGAAGGCGCTCGGCGAGTGAGTCGAGCAGCACCGCTCTCTGCCGCACCAGCGCCATCGTCTGGCGCAGTCGGTCGGTGCTCCGATCGACATGGGTTGAGGCTCGCGCCAGCGCGGCCATCACGCGCGCGTGCACCGCCATCGACCGCGATGCGAGTTGGCGCTCGCTTCGCTGCACGGCCTGCTCGACGAGGTGGCGGGCAGTGACCTGCCGCTGGTCGAGGGCAGCCGACTCGGCAGCGAGCAGCTCGCCCGCACGCCGAACGATCTCGGCGAACGCATCCTCGACGGAGTCGACGAATGTCCGCACCATGTCGACGAGCGCCGCAGCGCAGGCAGTGGGCGTCTTGAACGACCGCATTGCCACTTCGTCGGCGATGCTGCGGTCGATCTCGTGGCCGATACCGGTGAACACCGGGAGCGGGCACGCGGCGATTGCCATCGCCACTACCTCGCTGTCGAACGCGGCGAGGTCGACCTTGCTGCCGCCACCGCGTACGACTACGACGACATCGAGGTCGGCGGCAGCGCCAAGGCGGGTGATGGCGGCCGGCACATCGATCAGTGCCTGTTCACCCTGCACTCTCGAGTCGACGAGCCGCACGTCGAAGGCCAGGCCGCTTGCCTGGAGCTCGTTGGTGAAGTCGTGGAATGCGGCACTGCCGTCACTGGTGACAAGGCCGATCCGCAACGGCACCGGCGACAGCGGCCGGCGCGAGTTGGCATCAGCGAGGCCGGTCTCACGGAGCCGACGCAGCAGCTCCTCGCGCTGCAACGCAAGTTCACCCAGCGTGAAACGCGGATCGACATCGGACATCTTGAAACCGAGCGAACCCCGAGGAGCCCACACATCGGGACGTCCGGCGATGCGCACCTTGATGCCGTTCGCGAGGTCCATGCCAGCCTTGGCCATCATCGCCTCGACCCGGGCTCTCACGCCGGCGAACAGCTTCACGCTGATCATTGCGTCGGCCCCAGAGTCGTCGACGATGTCGAAGTAGGCGTGGGTGCCCTTGGCGTTGAGCCCTTTCACCTCGCCGCGAACCCAGACTTGGTCTGGGAAGGCCTCATTCAACACCGCATTGAGCAGGGCGTTGTACTCGGCGACCGAGTAGGTGCGCTCGTCGTCGCCGTCGTCCACGGCCGACAGAGTAGAGGCCGACATCACCGGTCAGCACACGACGAGGCGAGCCGTCAGAAACAGTGTCGACGGCCGCTTGAGCGAGGTGGGCGCTCAGCCAGCCGCCACTGACTCGCCGGCGCGCACCTGCGCCGCATACACGCCGTCGCGGGTGATGAGCTCGTCGTGGCGTCCCTGCTCGACGACGCGTCCCTCGTCGAGCACGATGATCCGATCGGCGTCGCGGATGGTGCTGAGTCGATGGGCGATGACGATTGCTGTGCGGCCACGCAGCGCCTCGTCGAGCGCGGCTTGCACGTGCGACTCGTTCTCGTTGTCGAGGTGGCTGGTGGCCTCGTCGAGGATCATCACCGCTGGGTTCTTGAGCAGCAGGCGGGCAATGGCGAGTCGCTGCTTTTCGCCACCACTCATCCGATAGCCGCGCTCGCCGACCACGGTGTCGTAGCCGTCGGGAAGTGATCGGATCATGTCGAGGATCTGCGCGCCACGGCATGCCGCATCGAGTTCGTCGACGGATGCATCGGGTTTCGCGTAGCGGAGATTGCCGCCAATGGTGTCGTGGAACAGGTGCGGATCCTGGCTCACCACGCCGATGGCATCTCGCAGTGACTGCTGCGTGAGATCGCGCACATCGTGGCCGTCGACCAGCACGGCACCCTCGCTGACGTCGTACAGGCGAGGAACGAGCGATGACAGCGTCGTCTTGCCTGACCCCGAGGAACCCACCAGCGCCACTGTCTCGCCCGGCTCGATCATCAGTGAGATGCCTCGCAGCACCTCGCGGTCGTCGTCGGTGCCAGCCACGCCGATGGGGGCCTCGAGCGACGGCACGGTGACTGCCGAGGCAGCCGGGTAGCGGAACCGAACGTCGCGGAACTCGACACGTCCTCGCGGACCGACGAGGTCGATCGCTCCTGGCCGGTCGGTGATGTGCTCGGGCGCATCGAGTACCTCGAACACCCGCTCGAAGCTGACCATCGCTGTCATCAGGTCGACACGGGCATTCGTGAGCCCAGTGAGCGGCTGGTACACGCGAGTCACGAGTGCGGCCAGCGCAACGAGCGTGCCGCGCGAGATGTCGCCATCGACCACCAGGTGCGCTCCGACGCCGTAGATCGCTGCGGCACCAAGTGCACCGACGAGTCCGAGCGCAACGAAGAACACCCTGCCGTACATCGCCTGCTTGATACCGGCACGGCGGACCTGGCCTGCCCGGTCGGCGAACACCCGATTCTCGTCACCCTGCCTGCCGAACAGCTTCACCAGCAGCGCGCCCGCCACGTTGAAGCGCTCGGTCATCTGCGAGTTCATCTCGGCATCCACCGTCATCTGCTCGCGCGAGATCGCCTGCAGCCTCCGGCCCACTCGCTTTGCCGGGATCACGAACATCGGCAGCACGATGAGCGACAGCAGCGTGAGCCGCCACTCGAGCGCCAGCATCGCGCTGAGTGTCGTGACCAGCACCACGACATTGCTGACGACGCTGCCGAGCGTCGAGGTGACGGCGTTCTGGGCGCCGATCACGTCGTTGTTGAGCCGGTTGGTGAGCGCACCGGTGCGCGTTCGAGTGAAGAACGCGACCGGCATTCGCTGCACCTTGGCAAAGAGCGAGCAGCGCAGGTCGTAGATCAGCCCCTCACCGATGTACGAACTGCACCAGCGCTGGACGATGGCCAGGCCTGCGTCGACGAGCGCCGCAACGACCACCACCGCCGCAATCGCCGTGATCGCGCCGCGATCGCCGGCGGGGATGGCGTCATCGAGGATGCGGCGGAATGCGAACGGCGGGATCAGCTCGACCAAGGCAGCGACCACGATCGACAGCAGGAACAGGGCGATCGTCCGTCGGTACGGCTGGGCGAATCGCCACGCCCTGCGCAGCGATCCCTGCGACAACTGCCTGCCCCGCACCGCCTCGCGGTCGCTCCCCATCATCATGTGCGGGCCCATGCGCATGCTCCCGAGGCTAGGAGCGCCTCCGCCAAACCGCTGCGACGAGTCACGCTTCAGCCTCAGCACACCAGTCCCGTTAGCCTCGCCCGCGTGGCCCATCGAAACGTCCCGCCGAGGCTTCGCCGCCACTGCACCGCGTACCGGCACCGCCTTGCACTCATGGTCGCAGTGGCGTCGATGCTCGCAGCCGGGTGCTCCGACAGCGGCGTGACGAGCAGCCGATCGGACGAGTCGGCCGGATCGACGACGTCCGCCCCCAGCACCGCGCCGGCCACCGTCAGCCCGTCCACCTCCGACGCGTCAGCGCCTGCCCCATGGCAGACCACCATTGCGTGGGAGTCGTTCGGCGTCGACACCGAGGTCGAGACCGGCACGATGGAAGTGCCCATCGACTACCGCGATCCGTCGAAGGGAACCTTCACCCTGTTCCTCGCCCGTCACCGCGCCGATGAATCGGAGCGCATCGGAAGCCTGCTGGTGAACCCAGGCGGGCCGGGCTTCGGCGGCAGCGACCTCGCCATCTTCGCCGACCAGATCTACAGCCCTGCCCTGCTGCGTCACTTCGACATCATCGGCTGGGACCCTCGCGGCACCGGCCAGAGCACGCCCGTCGTCGACTGCATCACCGACTACGACCGATATTTCGCTGGCACCGACATCACACCTGACACCGACGACGAGCGCCAGCAGCTCGTCGACCTTGCCGCCGAGTTCGCGAGCGAGTGCGAGGCCAACAACTCCGACATCATCCAGTACGTCGGCACCAACCATTCGGCGCGAGACATCGACTCGATCCGGCGGGCACTCGGCGAGGACACCATCAGTTACTTCGGCTTCAGCTACGGCAGCGAGCTCGGCGCGACCTGGGCGACGATGTTCCCCGAGACCGTCCGCGCTGCGGTGCTCGACGGCGCGTCAGATCCGACAGCCGGGTTCCTCGAGGAAAGTCTCCAGCAGTCCGTCGGATTCGAGCAGTCGATTGCTGCGTTCCTCGAGTGGTGCCGCACGAGCGACAGCTGCCAGTTCGCCTCAGGTGGCGATCCCGACAAGGCCTTCGATGCACTGATGGCCGACCTCGACGAGCGCCCGATCCCCAGCATCGACGGACGTCCAGATGTCACGCGGTCGATGGCGCTCACCGCAGTGGCGTACTCGATGTACGACGAGTCGCTCTGGCGGCAGCTCGCCCGAGCCCTCGACAGCGCCCGGTACAGCGACGGCGAGCTGCTGCTGCAGCTCTACGACAGCTACTACCAGCGCCGCGACGACGGCATGTACGACAACTCGCTCGAGGCGTTCCAGACCATCGTGTGCATGGACGCGGTCGAACGTCCGACGATCGCCGAGGAGGACGCAGCCGCTGCCGAGATCCGCAGCGCTGCGCCGCGGTTCTCGCCCGGCACGGTCGGCGGCTACTTCTGCACCTTCTTCCCCGAGACACTCGAGCCTCGCATCGCCATCGGCACCGCTGCCCGCCTGCCGATCCTCGTAATCGGCACCACCGGCGATCCGGCCACGCCACTGTCATCCACTCGGGCGATGGCCGATGTGCTCTTCGACGGGCGACTGGTGGTGGTCGAAGCCGACCAGCACACGGGATACGGCGTCAACCAATGCAGCATCGACGTCGTCGACCGCTACCTACTCGACCCGATCGACGGAGCACCGGTCGACGAAACAGCGTGCAGCGAGTAGGCACAGCACCCTGACAGCACAGAGGTCCGGACCCGAAGGCCCGGACCTCATGTGATCTGGCGGAAGGAGTGGGATTTGAACCCACGGAGGCTTGCACCTCGCACGCTTTCGAGGCGTGTCCCTTCGGCCGCTCGGGCATCCTTCCGTGCGGCAGGCTAGCGGACGGCCTCAGTGCGCCAACCGCCCGTTTCCTCAGCGACGGCGGGCGAAGAAGGCACGCAGCAGACCGCCGCACTCGTCCGACAGCACGCCGCCGAGCACGGGAGGCCGGTGATTCAACCGAGCATCGCCACACACCTCGTAGAGACTCTGCACGGCCCCCGCTTTCGGATCGGCAGCACCGAAGACAAGTCGACCGACCCGCGCGTTCACCACTGCACCGGCGCACATCACGCATGGCTCGAGCGTCACGTACAGGGTGCAGTCGCCGAGACGCCAGTGGCCCACCACCGACGCCGCATCGCGCAGCGCAAGCACCTCGGCATGCGCGGTGGGATCACCGGTCAGTTCGCGCTCGTTGTGGCGTCGAGCGATCACACGACCGTCGCGCACGACGACAGCGCCGATCGGCACATCGTCGTGCTGCTCGGCGGCCTGAGCCTCGGCGACGGCGAGCGCCATGAACTCGCGGTCGCCTGCGCCGCTGTCGTCGACGGCGTGTGTCATGAGCGGAGGGAGTGGGATTTGAACCCACGGTGAGTTTCCCCACACACGCTCTCCAGGCGTGCCGATTCGGCCGCTCTCGCATCCCTCCCGAGGGCGCAGAGGGTAGCGGCACGTCTCGGGTATGCCGTTAGGCTTCGCAGGGCAAGCGGGTACTGCCCGCAGCGATGCACCCGCCGGGTGCGGTGACGGTCGGGCCCTGTGCGACGGGCGTCCGGGAACCAGGTCAGGCCAGGAATGGAGCAGCCTTCAACGGTGCCGCCTGTGTGCCGCAGGTCGCCTGGCCATCACCGCAGTCGGCGGGTGCAGTGCTGTGCAGGCAGCGGCTCGCACCGAGCAGCGTTCAGTCGGGCATCAATCAGCCGAGTGCTGCCGCAGCGCGTTCCGCCCGAGCCACCAGGGCGGGCGCTCCCAGTGCGTCGGCCACCTCGGCGAACCGCGCCGTGGGGCCGGACCACCGCCAGTCGTCGACCGAGCCCACGGGGACGTCGGTGACCACGGTGGCCACGCGTCGGAACAGCACGGCCTCGTCGAACCGCTCGCGCAGCGTCGTCGCCAAGCGTTCGGCGCCGCGCAGTCCCGTCACATCCCATGCCGACCCGTCGCCGGGAATGTCCTCGAGTCGCCGATAGCGGGCCAGCACCGCAGACGCACTCTTGGCACCCCAGCCCGGAAGCCCCGGAAAGCCATCTGCAGCATCGCCGACGAGCGCGAGGTAATCGGCGACCGACGACGGCGGCACACCGAGTCGCTGCACCACACCGTCGGCGTCGATCACCTCGTCCTTGCGACGGTCGTACTGGACGACGCGCCCGCCCTTCACGCATTGCCCGAGGTCCTTGTCGGGAGTGATGATGAGCACCCGCTCGACCCGCTCGTCGGCGTCAGCCACTGCGGCTGCCGACCCGAGGGCGTCATCGGCCTCGAACTCCACCATCGGCCATACCGTGAACCCGCATGCCGCAAGGGCGTCCTCGACGACGGGAATCTGGGCCAGCAACTCGGGCTCCATGCCCTCTGAGGTCTTGTAGCCAGCCCACAGTTGGTTGCGGAAGCTCTCGATGACGTGGTCGGTGGCGACGCCGAGATGGGTGGCCCCCGACGCCACCAACTGCAGCGTGCTCGCCACGACGCCGGCCGCCGCTGCCGACGGGTGGCCGCTCCCGTGGCGGACCGCCATGCCGAAATGCTGGCGGAAGAGCTCGTACGTGCCGTCGACGAGGTGGACCTGCACCCGGTCACCCTAGTACCCGAAATCTCTCAAGGATTGGGCAAGACTGGTCGATACGTACCCTGTTGGCGGGTGGTCTCGACGACTCGCCGCCACGGACCGCCGACCAGTCGGCCAGACTGAACCCAGACAACCGACCATCCCATCCCACCCAACGGGACCGATCCACCACTACCTGTCCGCTCTCACCCCAAGGAGGGACCGCATGACCACCACCCCCGGCTCCGGCGGCACTGCACCCTCAGCCGACGCGCTGGCAGCGACCATCGCCTCGGTCGTCGAGCGACAGCTCAGCCAGTACCTCGCCACGATCCACAAGCAGGTCGAGGGTGTCCGCGAGTCATCGGCCGCCACGATCGTCTCGCTGCAGCACGATCTCGAGCAGCGCATCACCGCACTCGTGCAGCGCATCGAATCTCAGCAGCAGTCTGCCGAGAGCTACCAGCGGGCACTGCAGACCGCCCTCGAAGAGCGGCTGCAGATGTTCGCCTCCCACCAGCAGGCACGCCTCGACGACCTCGACCGCCGCGTCCAGATGATCCCCGCCGGCGGTGTCGATGCCACCGAACTCGCGGCGCTTCGCGACCACCTCGATGCCCAGACCGCTTCCGCACACTCACGCATCGACGACCTTCACAAGGCCACGCGGCGCTTCGACGAGCAGGCCGCAGCAATGGTGCAGCACGTCAACGACACCACCATCGCCCTCTCGCAGCGCATGGACGAGGGCAACCAGATGCTCGCCGCTGCCGTCGAGGAGCGCCTCGTCATCGTTCGCAACGCCCTCAGCGAGGTTGGCCAAGGCATCCAGCGTCAGCTCAGCGAGCAGAGCCAGGCTGTCGCTCAGCGGATCGAGGCTGCCGACAACGGCGCAACTGACCGGATGCTCGCCATGGAGGCACGCATCAACGAGCAGCAGGGCACGCGCCTTGCCGAGCTGGAGGCGACGCTCGGCCGCATGGGCGGCGGCTTCGATGCGTCGCTCACGGCGATGTCGCATCGCGTGCTCGAGCTCGACGATCGCATCGCCGGCTTCCAGGCGGTGCTCGACGGCTTCGACCAGCGGCTGAAGGGCATCGACCAGTCAGGTCTCGACGACCTGAAGCAGCAGATGTCAAGCGCAGTCGGCGAGGCGATGCTCGTGCGCATCGAACTCGACCGCGCTGTCGGCGACATGGCCGAGAAGCTCGACAAGGCGAATGTGCGCATGGCCGAAATCGAGTCGCTGCTCAGCGACGAGATGGACGTCAACGCCTCAGTGCAGCTCGAGCGCCTCGACGAGCTCGAGCGCGCGCTCGCCGAGCTCGACCCCGATCGCTTCGCTCCCAGCGATGCCCGACTGGCGGCGGCGCAGCCGACGAGCCGCACCGCATCTGTCCCGCCGCCCGCACCGGCACCCGCCCCGGCGCAGGCCCCCACACCCGAGCCGGCACCGGTGGCGTCCAGCCAGGGCACCACGCCCGACTGGCTGCCGTCGTCGTTGCTCGACAGCACCCTCGCCAAGCTCCCACCGTCGGCCCCTGCTCCGCCGCCGGAGCCGGTCGTCGCGAACGACCCGGCACCATCACCAACACCGAGCACCGAGGTGCCGGTGATCCCTCCCATGCCCACCATCTCGCCAGGGCCAATTGCCGCCCGACTCGCCGGGCGGCCGGCGCAGGGCGACGCACCACTCGAACCGCGGCTGCCCGAGGCACGCCAGCCCGAGCTCGACACCACCCCCAGCGAGTAGTCGGCACGGCAGGTGAGCCGCGCTGCGGCCTCACCCACCCCGCCCCGCTCGCCAGACGACTCGACAAGAAGGCAACGACATGGCACGGAACAAGGGAGCGACGAAGGAGCCCGAGCAGGCGGTGGATCCCACCGTGCCGATGGCCGCGCCGCTCGGCGAGTCGGCTGACGTGTGCATGCGCGTCGGCCAGTTGCTCGCCGACAGCGGCAATCTCACGCCCGAACACCTTGCCCAGGCGCTCTCTCAGGCCAACGGCAACCTGCTCGACTTTGTCGACTTCGTCATCGGCAGGTTCTCCACCGAGCGCCACATCGTCGCTGCAGCGGTATCGCAGGCCACCGGTGTGCCGGCGGCCGATGCGAAGGGCGTCGTCATCCCCGACAATCTGAAGGGGATCCTCGACGAGGCCGTCGTTCGCACGCACCTCGCCGTCGCCGTCGCCGAGTCAGCTGGCAATCTCGTCGTGCTCTGCGTCGACCCTGCTCCGAGCCGCCGGGCCGCCATCGAGAAAGCAGCCGGCCGGCCCGTCACCTTCATGCTGGCGGATCCGTCGACGGTGCGAACCTTCATCGACTCGGTGTACCGCGCCGACGCCGACATCGATCGCCTCGTGAAGTCGATTGAGGCGGTCGACGACCAGCAACGCCTCGCCGTCACCGCTGCCGAGGTGAGCCTCGACGACCAGGCACCCGTCATTCAGCTCGTCAACCGCATCGTCAGCCAGGCCATGCGTGACCGCACCTCCGACATCCACGTCGAACCGCTCGACGACAAGCTGCGCATCCGCTTCCGCATCGACGGTCATCTCGTCGAGGCATTCAGTCTTCCGCTCGGCGCCCACGCGGCTCTCATCAGCCGCCTCAAGATCATGAGCGGCATGAACATCGTCGAGAAGCGCCGCCCGCAGGACGGCCAGTTCTCCACCACCATCGACGGCAAGGAAGTCGACGTCCGCGTCGCCAGCGTGTCCACGGTGTTCGGCGAGAAGATCGTGATGCGAATCCTCGACAAGAGCCGGTCGATGATCGGCCTCTCCGAGCTGGGCTTCCCCCGCGAGACCTACCTGCACTACTCGAAGATGATCCACTCGCCGTTCGGCATGGTCATCTGCGCGGGCCCCACCGGTGCCGGCAAGACCACCACCCTGTACGCGTCGCTGCTCGAGGTGAACGAGGCGGGCAAGAACATCACCACGGTCGAGGATCCCGTGGAATACGTCTTCCCCGGCATCAACCAGATCCAGACCAACGACCAGGCCGGGCTCACCTTCGCGACCGGCCTGAAGGCAATCCTCCGCCAGGACCCCGACGTCATTCTCGTCGGCGAGATCCGCGATGCCGACACCGCCCGCATCGCCGTGCAGTCGGCGCTCACCGGACACCTCGTGCTCTCGTCGCTGCACGGCACCGACAGTGTCGCCGCGCTCCACCGCTTCCTCGACATGGGCATCGAGGCCTTTCTCATCGCATCGTCGGTGGTCGGCGTCATCGGTCAGCGCCTGCTCCGCCGCATCTGCGACAGCTGCCGCGAGCCGTATACGCCAGGTCCCGACGAGCTGGCCGTGTTCCGCCAGCACAGCGGCGGCAGCGAGAAGACCACCTTCTACCGCGGCGCCGGCTGCAACTTCTGTGCCGGCACCGGCTACCGCGACCGCATCGGCGTGTACGAGCTGCTGCGCATCACGCCCGAGCTGCGCCGGCTCATCGTCGGCTGGGCCACCACCGAGGAACTCCGTCGCCTCGCAGTGGCACAGGGCATGCGCACCATGCTCCGCGAAGCAATGGCCCTCGTCGAGAACGACGTCACCACCGTTCCCGAAGTGGTCCGCACGCTGTTCGCCAACTGACACCCCCCACTACGCACAGGACCCCCCAATGCCCCGTTACGAGTACACCGCAATCGACATCAACGGCACCTCGGTGGCCGGCGATACGAAGGCCCCCACCGTCGGCGAGGCGCGGGCGCACATCCTCGAGAAGAACCTGTTCCCGGTGAAGATCACCGAGAAGAAGAGCAAGTTCAACATCGAGCTCACCGCCACGAAGGTGAAGAAGAAAGAGCTGATGCACTTCACGCGCCAATTGGCGGTGTTCGTGAAGGCTGGCATCTCCCTCACCGAGGCTCTCGAGACCATCGGCGACGAGACTGCTGATGTCGCCCTGCAGCGAACCATCAGCGACATGGTCGAGGATCTTCGCAACGGTGGCACCCTGTCGTCTGCGGCTGCCAAGCACCCCGAGGCCTTCCCGCCGTATTACGTCGGCATCCTCGGCTCGGCCGAGCTCACCGGCAAGCTCGACGACACGCTCGAGAGCCTGTCCGACTACCTGCAGCGCGAGCTCGACACGCGCTCCAAGGTGGTGTCGGCGCTCTCGTATCCGGGCGTGGTCATGGTGCTCGCCGTCTTTACCGTCGCCGTCCTTGCTGGCTACGTGCTGCCGCAGTTCAAGCCGCTCTTCGAGGAGATGGACGCCGACCTGCCATTGGTCACCCGGATGCTTCTCTTCGTCGCCGATCTCTTCACCATCTACTGGTATGGGCCGGCCTCATTCTTCATTGCCGTCGTGTCGTGGTTCGTGTGGATGTCGAAGACCGACAAGGGCCGGCGCAGCCGCGACCGACTGGTGCTGAAACTGCCCGCCATCAAGGGCATCATCGAGTACTCGATCCTTGAGCGCTTCTGCCGGATCCTCTCGACCATGATCAAGGCCGGGGTGCCGCTTCCCGATGCGATGCGCACCACCACCGATGCCACGGTCAATACCGTGTTCCGCGAGCGGCTCGAGATCGCCCAGGTCGAGATCATGGAGGGTGGCGGCTTCTACCAGCCGCTCGCCAAGACCGAGCTGTTCCCCGGCGCAGCCCGGCAGATGTTCAAGGTCGGCGAGGAGACTGGCACACTCGACAAGCAGCTCGAGGTGGCAAGCATCTACTTCGACCGCGAGCTCGAGTCGCGCATCAAGAAGTTCACCACGGCTTTCGAGCCGATCATGATCGTCGGCGTGGGCGCAATGGTGGGCTTCGTTGCCGTGGCACTGGTGCAGGCCATGTACGGCATCCTCGACAACATGAAGCAGACCTGACCGGCCCGTCGCACGGGGCGCTCTGACCGACGCAGTACCGCCAGCGCGGTGTCAGCGGCCGAGAAGTAGGTCGACGTAGTCCTGGCCCCAGAAGATTGCTGCCACCGTGCCGACCGCGAGGAACGGGCCGAACGGCAGCGCCGTCTTCCGCCCGACTCGACGGGTGACGAGCAGGCCGAGGCTGACCACCGCGCCCAGCAGGAAGCCGAAGAACAGCCCGATCAGGGCAAGGCCGGGATTGAGCCAGCCAAGGAACAGTCCGAGCAGAGGGGCGAGGCGCACGTCGCCATCGCCCATGCCGCCACGACTGGCGAGGTACACCACGAGCATCGTCGCTGTGGCGATCGCTGCCCCGACGGCCATCGTCCAGATCCGGCGTGGCTCGCCCTCAACCACGGCCGCGAGCGCCAGCAATGGCGCGCCAATGGCGGCTGTCGTGTACGAGATCTCGCGCGGCAGCCGATGCGTGCGCAGGTCGATCCAGGTGAGCGCCACCAGACCGGCCATCAGGACGCAGAACGCCACCGTGGTGATCGACCCGCCGAACCTCGCCGCCGTAACGCCGAAGAGCGCCGCCGTCACGACCTCAAGGACGAGCGGCTCGATGCCGATACGTACACCGCATGTGCGGCACCGCCCCCGCAGTGCGAGCCAACTCAGTACAGGTACGAGGTCGAGCACGCCGAGTCGCCGTCCGCACGACCCGCAGGCAGAGCCGGGCTCGACGATGGAGGCGCCGCGCGGCACCCGATCGACCACTACGGTGAGGAACGAACCAATGGCCAAGCCGAACACCACCGCCAGCGGCACCGACATCACGTCAATGACCGACACTCACCACCCCCGACTCACGGCAACTCTCGGAGGCTAGTCCGCGATGTTCAATCCCGACCCGATGCTGGTGACCCTGCTGCAGGCCACCGTCGACGCAGGTGCCAGCGACCTCCACCTCAGTGTTGGCCGGCCTGCCACCGTGCGGCGTGACGGTGATCTCGTCCCGTTCGAGGGTGTGCCTGTGCTCGAGGCATCCGACGTCGAGCGCGTCGTCTTCTCGCTCATCAACGACCGCCAGCGCGCAGAGCTCGCCGAGATGTCGCAGGTCGACTTCTCGTTCGGCCTCGACGGCATCGGACGCTTCCGCGCCAACGCGTTCAAGCAGAAGAACACCTACGCCTTGGCGCTTCGCGTCATTCCCTATCGCGTCCGCCAGCTCGAGGAACTCGGTACGCCGCAGGCGTGCATCGACCTGCTCAACCGACCGTACGGCCTCGTCCTCGTCGTCGGACCCACTGGCTCGGGCAAGAGCACGACGCTGGCGGCGATGATCGACCGGATCAACGCCACGCGCCCCGTGCACATCCTCACTATCGAAGACCCGATCGAGTTCCAGCACACGCACAAGACGGCCATGGTGAACCAGCGCGAAGTGGGCACCGACGTGAACACCTTCAACGACGGCCTGAAGAGCGCCCTCCGCGAGGATCCCGATGTCATCCTCCTCGGCGAGATGCGCGACCTCGAGTCGATCAGCATCACGCTGACGCTCGCAGAGACCGGCCACTTGGTTTTCGGCACCCTCCATACGAACGACGCGGCCCAGGCGCTCGACCGTCTCGTCGACGTCTTCCCCGGCGAGATGCGCGATCAGATCCAGATCCAGCTGGCCGGCACCCTGCAGGGAGTCATCAGCCAGCGACTGCTGCGCGCATCCGGCGGCGGACGAGTCGCCGCCTACGAGGTGCTCGTTGCCAACGATGCTGTGCGCAACCTCGTGCGCGAAGGCAAGAGCCGCCAGTTGCGCAACGTGATGATCGCCGGCCAGAGCGAAGGCATGCAGACCATCGAGATGGACCTCGCCCGACTCGTCGCAGCCGGCCTGATCACCATGGAGACCGCGATGGAGGAGAGCGCCTTCCCGAAGGAGATCATGGCGCAGGCGGCCACCATGCGGAACCAGATGCAGGCACAGGCGACCATCGCCGCCGGGCAGGCAGCCTCGACCGGCGCCGGCCAGGCAGTGAAGTAAGGCTCACGGCGCCCGCCTGCGCTCCGACGACCGGCTCCTAGGCTCTACGACGACATGGCAGCTCCGAAGGCCCCCTACAAGATGCTGGGCGGCATCGTGCCGTGCCCGGGGGGATGGCTCATCGCCCCTGCCCGACTTGCTGGTGTCACCGTGGTGGCAGAGGATCCGGAAGTCGTGCGCACGCTCGTCGACGTCCTCGAGTACAAGCCGAAGTTCGATGCTGCCGCGATCTACGTACCGATCGGCTTCTTCGACGAGCCCGTCTCCCCGTTCCGCCCATGCGACGCCGAGGTGCACGAGCTGCTCGGGTGGCCGCGACGCCTCGCTATCCGGCCCACCCCATCGCGGGCGGCGCTCCACGCCCGCACACTCGCCGAGGCAGTCGAGATCGAGCCGTGGCTGACACGCGACGACCTTCGCCGCTTCCGGTGGATCCGAGAGGCCGAGCGAGAGTTCCAGCCGTTCCACCAGCGCAGCTACTTCGCTGCCCACCCTGACCTCACGTTCGCACAGCTGAATGGCGACGTGCCGCTGAAGAGCTCGCCGTACCAGGAGGATGGCATCGTCGAGCGAATGGCACTGCTCCGCGAGAAGCTGCCAGGTGTCGAGGAGATCGTCGTGCGCACGCCACCTGTAGGGGCTGCACAGTTGCACATGCTGCAGGCGGTCGGGCTGCTGTGGACCGCCCGTCGCGCTGCCGGCCGGGCCATGCAGCGGTTTCCCGCCGATCCTGAATGGGACTCGACAGGCTTGCGGATGGAGCTGGTCCGCTAGGAACGCGGCCGGCGGCGAGTGCCGCCTGCTACGGCACTTCCGATCACTGCACGTCTGCTACGAGCACTGCGCCTGCTCGACCACCCGCCACGAGTTCACGGCGAGGTCGCCCGTATCAGGTCGGAACTGCACGACCGCTCGCGCCCGAGTGGTGCACCCATTGAGCGTCGCCGACGACACCAGCAGGAGCCGTGTCGTCACCGGATTCGACTCGACGCCGATGTGGAAGGCCGTCGCATTGGCAGCCTGCGTGTCGAGGACCGCCACGACGATGCCGCCAAGCAGCTGGCCGTTTGCTGCCAGCACCACGTTGCCGAGCGATGCACCAGCGCGTGGCGCCCACACCAGTCCATGCATGGCGACATCGTTGGTGCTGCCTGACTGCGTCACCAGCACCCAGTCGTCATAGGCGAGATTGCTGGCGATATAGCCGCTGCCGCTTGTCGGCAGCGCATAGACGCTCAGATACGTCTCGCCGACGAGGCGCCGGAAGATCTCGACGCTGGCGTTGTTGCGGATATCGAAGCTGCTGTCACCACCGAGATAGAAGGTGGCACCCGCCTCACCCGGGTACTTGGCGGCTCGGTCGGCCGACTGCGCCGCAGCACATGCGGTGTTGCCCACCTTCTCGGCATCACCGGCATCACCGGGAAAGCCCCCGGTGAAGTTCTTGCCCTGCAACTCGATGTCGACGTTCTCGAAGTAGTACGCCCCGCTCTGGAAGTAGTTGTTGGTGCCGAGCGAGATCGACGTGTACTTGCCGGGGCTGAACACCCGGCAGGTTCCGTTCGTCGAGTACGCCGGGTTGACCGGCGAGGTGGGCGGCGTGGGAACTGTCGGCGTCTCGAAAATCGACGTCCACGGATCGGGAACGCACTGCGGTCCGCGGAAGAAGTCCGGCTCGAACGACAGGTCACCGCTGTCGATCTCGGCGATTGCCACCTCGACGCTGCAGTCGTTCGACGAGTACCACAGGTCGCCATCCTTGATCTTCAGCAGTGCCGAGAGCGACATCCTGTTCGGATCTGCCACGTAGACCGGACCACTGAACGTCTTCACGAAGTTGTCGCTCTGACCCGTGCCGCGGGTGTAGAAGATCGGTGACGATCCAGGCACGCCCTCGGCCGTCACCACGACACCCCAGCCCTGGATGTCAGAGATCGGCGCACCTACCGCCTGGCATGTCACTGTCGTCGTGGCGCCGTTGATGAGCGGAGGGAATACCGTCGTTACCCCACGTCGACCCGCCGCGGTGGTGCACAGCGTCTGGAAGTTGCGCAGCTTCTCGATTCCGAAGCGCAACCCTCCGTCAGCGGCTGCGAGGCGGTCGGCGCGGGTCTCGACCACATTCGAGTAGCGGAGGTCGCTCGCCACGTACGACGCAACGCCGAGCGTCACCACCGACACCAGCACGGTGCCGGCGAACACCATCGGAAGAATGAGGCCGGCATCCCGCGTCGTGCGCCCATTGATCGACCGACGCGGTCCCACGGCAGCGCGGAGCCGTCTGGCCAAGGAGGGAGTGTGAATTCGTGACATCGTTGGCTCCTACCTGATCTGCACCTGCAGCGTGGCGAATGGTCCGCCCAGCGGCGTGTAGAGGGCGATGATGCGCAGGCCGTCGGCCCACAGCTCGGACGAGCCCTGGCTGTAGCTGGGGAACGTCACCGTGTACGTGATGCCGTCAGTGGTGGTGAAGTTGCGGAACAGCTCGCCGTTCGGCGCGCCCGTCGACGGCCGTGCCTCGAGCCCGGTGCAGCGTCCGTTGGTCGTGACCGTGACCGTGAGTGCGGTCTGCAGCACCCCGACATTCACCGAGGAGCGCCCGTTGCCATTCGGATCGGTGTTGAACACCTGTGACGGCAGCGCGCTGGTGAGAATGGCGCATGGAGGGGCCGTCGTGGTCGACACCTGCACGGTGGTGGTGGTCGAGCCGCCGGTCGTGGTGGTAGGGGCCAGCGTGGTGGTGGCACCCGGGGTGGTGGTGCTGCCGATCGCCGTCGTGAGCGGGGGCAGCGTGTGCGACGGGTTCTTGGGTGCCGAGTCGACCCGCAGCAGCACACCGTCGAGCGTCTGCACCTGAAACACCACCAGCTCGACGTCGTCGGTCTGGTCTCGCGTGATCTCGACGCTGACGGGCATGTCACCCGGCTGCCAGTTGGCCGGAAGCGGTGGCAGCGGCGCCGAGGCACGGGCCACCACGGTGTTACCGAGCGGCTTCGCGCCCGAGCCGCGGCACGTGGTGCGAGTGATGTACGACTCACCGGCGGCGGTGGTGACGTGTCGGTAGTTCGCGATGAAGGTCGTGGTGACGCTGAAGATCTTCTCGGTCCACTGGAGGAGCAGCAGGTTCGTGCCCTCGCTGCTGGTGCAACCGCTCGGCGACGTCTTGGTGGTGGTGAACCCGGTCGGCGGGGTCGAATCGACGTCCTGCGGCAGCCACGTGACCAGGCCCTGCAGGGTGCGCGCCACATCGGTGCGCTCCTCGGAGATCGGATTCGTGCGGATCGTGACAACGATGGTGGACGCAACCACCGTGGCGATGACGCCGATCAGCGTGATCGAGACCAGCAGTTCGACGAGGGTGAAGCCGCGGTCGGCCATCCGACCTCTCCCGCGTCGCATGCTGCGGCAGCGGTTTCGAAGGGCTCCGACGGCGCTCATCCCTTCACCACCTCGACGGTCTCGACGATCTCGCCATCCGTGTTGCGGACCCGGATAGTGATCAGCTGCAGGTTGATGCCAAGGTCGTCGTAGCAGGTCGACTGATAGGTCGACGACCCATCCCAGAATCGAACCGGGGCAACGACCTCGATGTTCTCGGCCGGCCAGCCCGCAGGGTTCGTGGTAGTGCGCACGACCTGCTGGTAGTAGGCGCGCACCTGTGCCTCGAGGCTGGCTGTGGACGTGCCGCAGTCCTGCCGCTCGGCGCCATACAGCACGTCGGTGGCTGACTGGAGCCAGGCGTGTGCGTTTGAGTGGTCTCGGTTCGTGACCGAGGCTCGCACCGAGGTGCGAAGAGTGACCAGCCCGGCAGTGGCGGTCAGGCCGATGAGAAGGATGGAGACGACGACCTCGACCAGCGTGAAGCCGCGATCGCTCGCGCATGCACTACGAGGACGCGCGCGAAGGGATCGGGAGCGCACGGCACGATCTTGCCATCGTGCCGGCTCTGCAGCCGTTCTCATTCTCACGCTTCGTCATCGGCACCGGATGCTGCAGGCTTGAGACTCTGCTGATCGAATCTCAGAATTTCGGCAGCTCGATCTTCGCCCAGACGCGGCGGAGCCGGGCCCGAAGGCCCGGCTCCTGTGTGGTTCTGCTGCGAACCTGACGGATCAGGGAAGCGTGCAGTCGTTGGTGCCCGCCGGGTCGAGGGCAAGTGCGCCACCCGTACCGACGTTGTAGTTCGTCGACTCGCTGGTGATGAAGCCACCGGTCACGAGATCGGCGTCCGACGCCGGGTACGAGCCGTTCTGGGCGTAGTACGCCTGGATGGCCGTCTCGTACGTCTTGTAGTCGGCGTCGCACGTGGCTTCCTTGCCGCGCGTGGTGATTCCCTGCACCGCGAACACCGTGACGGTGGCGAGAATGCCGAGGATCACGATGACGATGAGGAGTTCGACGAGGGTGAATCCCTTGTCGCTCTTGGAGTTGGTCTGGGCGTTCATGCGTTCCTCCCGCTGAGTTGAGCCCGATAGTGATGAACGCCGATGCCCCCATCCGGTTGCCTCGGTCGCAGCCAAATCTTCGTCGCCTGTAAGGCCCGCCTTGAGGCCTTTTTCATCAGGATTCGATCTGCCCCGCCACGATCGGTGGCCGGTCGGCCGACGTATGGCCACCGAAGGGGTGCCTACTCCGTATCGCTAGTGTCGGGATGATGCACGTCGCCGGCACGCTCCGCCTGCTCCCCGGGCGGGAGCGGTCGTTGCTGCGCCGGCATCCCTGGGTGTTCAGCGGTGCCGTCAGCGGGGTCGACGGCTCGCCCGAGCCGGGTGACACGGTCCTCGTGCGATCTGCCGATGGCACGGCACTCGGCACCGGCGCCTTCAGCCCGCTCTCGCAGATTCGGGCCCGGATGTGGACATTCGACGCCGACGAGGTCGTCGATGCCGCCTTCGTCGCACAGCGCGTGGCAGCTGCGGCGCGCCGGCGGGCGGCCCTGATGGCGGACGCCGACACCGACGCGGCCCGCCTCGTGTTCAGCGAGGCTGACGGACTTCCCGGTGTGGTCGCCGACCGATACGCCGACACGGTGGTGTGCCAGGTGACCTCGGCAGGAGCCGAACGGTGGCGCGAGGTGATCTTCGATTCGCTGGCGGCGCTTCCCGGCATCCGCTCGGTGCACGAGCGCAGCGATGCCGACAGCCGCGAGCGCGAGGGCCTTCCGCTGCGCGTCGGAACGGTGCGCGGCGACCCGGTCGGTGCCGTGATCGAGGCACACGAGGCCGGCTTCCGGTTCGCTGTCGATCCTCAGACCGGCCACAAGACCGGCTTCTACCTCGACCAGCGACTCGGCCGACGGGCCGTCGAGCGCTGGGCACCGGCACGGCGAGTGCTCAACGTGTTCTGCTACACCGGCGCATTCAGCGTCATCGCTGCCGCCCGTGGCGCCGACAGCGTGCTGTCGATTGACTCCTCGGGGCCGGCGCTCGAGACGGCGCGACGCAGCGGCGCCCTCAACTCGGTCGACGTCGGCGACCTGATGGAGGCCGACGCCTTCCAAGCCCTGCGGGGACTCAGAGACAGGGCACGGCAGTTCGACCTCATCCTGCTCGACCCGCCCAAGCTCGCCGCCAATGACCGCCAGGTCGATCGCGCCAGCCGCGCCTACAAGGACCTGAATCTGCTGGCGCTCAAGCTCCTTGCGCCTGGTGGCGTGCTGATGACCTGGTCGTGCAGCGGTGCCGTGACCGCCGACCTCTTCCAGAAGATCGTCGCCGGAGCCGCCGTCGATGCCGGGCGCACTGCCCGGATCATCGATCGCCTCCACCAACCGGCCGACCACCCCGTGCCGCTCAACTTCCCCGAGGCTGAGTACCTGAAGGGCCTCGTCATCGAGGTCGAGTGACGTAGCAGCGGGCCGCGCCGCTCTCAGTGCCCGGTGCCCGGATTCTCCTGCACGAGTTCGATGAGCGTGCCGAAGCTGCCCTTCGGATGGATGAACGCCACCGTGGTACCGCGGCTGCCCGGTCGCGGTGCGGTGTCGATGGGCGTGGCTCCGGCGGCAACCATCGCATCGAGCGCCGCCTTGCAGTCGGCCACCCGGTAGCCGACATGGTGAAGGCCCTCGCCGCGCTTCTCGATCGCCTTGGCGATCGGGCTATCGGGCCGCGTTGCGGCCGTCAGCTGGATGTAGCTGTCGGCCACCTTCACCAGCGCCTCCTCGACGCCGTCGCTCTCGACGATCTCACGATGGTGAACCTCGGCGCCGAAGGCCTCTCGGTAGTAGGCGATGGCGGCCTCGAGGTCGCGGACGGCGATGGCGATGTGGTCGATCTCGGTGAGCAGCATCGCGTCAGTGAACCAGATGCAGGGAGGCGCTGCGTACTCGACGCGGCGGCCGACGACTACGAGCGGCGGAACCGGTGCAGCGCGGCACCGGCTCGCTCGCGGAGTTCGGGATCGGTGACGCCGAGGCCCTCGGTCGGCGCAAGCGCCAGCACGCCGATCTTCCCCTCGTGCATGTTGTGGTGCATCTGATACGCGGCTTCACCGGTCTGCTCGAGCGGGAACACCTGACTCATCACGGGATGGATCATTCCCTTGCTGATCAGGCGATTGGCCTCGTAGGCCTCCTTGTAGTTGGCGAAGTGCGAGCCGACCAGTCGCTTCAGGCGCATCCAGAAGTGGCGGTTGTCGAACTCCATCATGAAACCGCTGGTCGCTGCGCAGGTCACCACGGTGCCTCCGCGCTTGGCCACGTACATCGATGCGGCAAAGGTTGATCGACCCGGATGCTCGAACACGATGTCGGGATCCTCGCCGCACAGATCGCGGATGTCTTGGCCGAGTCGACGCCACTCGGACTCGTCGTGCGTGTGTTCGTCCTTCCAGAACCGGTAGCCGGCCACTGACCGGTCGATGATGTGCTCGACGCCCATCCCGCGCAGGATCTCTGCCTTCTCCGGCGAACTGACGACGCACACGGGGATACCACCGCCGTTCAGCACGTACTGGGTTGCATAGGCACCGATGCCACCCGTGGCGCCCCAGATCAGCACGACATCGCCCTGCTTCATCTGCGCACCGTTGCGGCTCACGAGCATGCGATAGCTGGTGCTGTTGCACAGCGCGTTGACAGCTGCCTCTTCCCATGTGAGGTGGGCCGGCTTGGGCATCAGCTGGTTCGCCTTCACCACTGCGAGATCGGCGAGTCCGCCGAAGTTCGTCTCGTAACCCCAGATCCGCTGGTTGGCCGCCAGCATCGAGTCGTCATGGGCCGACTGGTCCTGGTCGTCGACGTGGTTGCAGTGAATGGTCACCCGGTCGCCGGGCCGCCAGTTGCGGACCGCTGCGCCAACGCGCAGGACCACCCCCGACGCATCGCTGCCGACGACCTGATGGTCGAGGTCGTGTCGCTTCGCCCAGGCGCTCTCGCGGGCAAGGCGTGCCAGCGATCCGAATGTGCTGATCGGCTCGAAGATGCTCGACCACACCGTGTTGAAGTTGATGCTGCTGGCCATCACGGCGATGTAGGCCTCGTCGGGCGCCAGTTCGGGAGTCGGCACCTCGCCGACGTGCAGGCTGCGGCGCGGGTCCTTGTCGCGCGAGTCGACGCCGCGCCACATGTCCTGATCGCTGCGGCGAACATAGGCGGCTCTGTACGACGACGGCACGGGGATGCGGGCAATCGCATCGGCTGCAGCACCGGACTCGATTGCGTCAAGGATCTCCTTCATCCGGCGGACGATACCGGTGGCGCATGCAGGCGGCTGCATCGTTCCGGCAACTGCCGTGTGCGAGAGTGATTGGATGATCTCCGCCCCCGACGCCGCCCATTTCAGCCCGTCTACCGCCCCAACAGCCCGCCCGCGAGGCCGCCGGGTGCTCACCGTCCTTGCGGTCGGCGCACTCGCTGCGCTCGCCAGCTGCGGTGATGCCGAAGTTGACACGGCGGCGCTGGCCCAGTTGCCCGAGGGATGCGCTGCCGCCGACGGCAGCAGCGCCACACAGCAGCAGTTCGACGCCTATCCGCCCATGTGCCTCGTCGACGGCGCCGCCTACACCGCCGTCATCGAGACGAACCACGGCACCCTGCGCGTCACGCTCCGACCCGAGATCGCGCCGCTCACCGTGAACAGCTTCGTGAACCTCGCCCGTTTCCACTACTTCGATGGCACCACCTGCCACCGCGCCATCCAGCAGTTCGTCGTGCAGTGCGGCGACCCCACCGCCACTGGCACGGGCGGACCCGGCTACGAGTTCGAGGACGAACTCGCCGGATTCGACGGGTACTCGATTGGCTCGGTGGCGATGGCCAATGCCGGGCCGAACACCAATGGGAGCCAGTTCTTCATCATCACCGGACCAAATGGTGCTGCCCTGCCACCCAACTACACGCTCTTCGGCCAAGTACTCGCCGACGACATGGCCCTCGTGGCAACCCTTGATTCGCTCTCGAATCCGGCTGACGGGCCGCCGCTCGAGCCGATCGACATCGTGTCGGTCACCATCGAGCAGGGCTGAGGCTCGCACCCCGCCCGACGACGCTCAGACCCTGGGGTCGTCTTCCGGCAGCACCATTGGGCCGCTGTCGCGTGACTCGCTCCATGCCAGTGCGCCGAGGGCTGCAACCACCACGCCCATCGACAGCATCTGCACCAGCGATACCCGCTGGCCGAGGATGCCCCACGCCGCAAAGCTGGCGATCACAGGCTCGGCCTGGATGAGCACCGACGACACGCTGGCATCGACACGGGGCTGCGCCCACGAGAACACCCCGTGGCCGAGCAGGCCCGGCACAAGGGCCAGCAGCGAGATCCACATCCACCTCGGGCCATTCATCTGGCCGACATCAGCACCGATGACCAGTGCGATCAGCGACACCGTCACGCCGCCCACGACCGACGAGCAGGCGAGGAGCCGAACTGTCTCGACCTTCCGGCGCACTCGCTTGCTCGCGAGGAGATACGTCACCCACGCGAAGAGCGACACCACGGCCCACACGTAGCCGACCGTGGTGTCATCGGCCGGCCCCGACTCGGGAGCAGCGAGTACGGCTCCGATCACGCCCGCAACTGCGACAACGGCGCTGACCACCTTTGCCGCCGTCAGCCGCTCGCCCATGAACAGCACCGCAACGGGAAGTGCCACCACCGGCGTGAGCGCGCCGATGATGAGCGCGACGGAGATCGAGATGTATTCGATCGTGATGAAGAACGAGCAGATGTTCAGGCCGAACAGCACGCCCATCGGTGCCGAGCGCCGGAAGTCGACCCATGTCGGCCAGCGACGGGTGACGGCCACCACCACGAGGATCATCGCCGTGGCGATCCACATCCTCCAGAACGACAGCACGACACCCGGCAGATCGGCCTTCGCTCCGAACGAGCTGCCGATGCCCCAGAACACCGTGGAGGCCAGCACGGCGCCGATGCCGATGACGGTGACCGATCGGTCGGTGGCCGATGCCACTGAGACGGGGGCGGCGTCGGCCTGTGCTGCGCTCATCGGAACATCCCACACCACCGTAGCCGTGCGTCACCGGCAGGCTGCAGTTGCCCGCCGCCACTAGCCTTGCCGCGTGCGCTCACGCCGCGGCCCGCGCCGCACTGCATGGTCGGCGCTGGCGGTGATGCTGCTCGTCCCGCTGATCACGGCGTGCGATCCAAATCGATTCGTCACCGGATGGATTCCCTCGTGGGGGATCACCAGCGGGCGTGCTGTCATCGACGACGACGACGCTGCGAGCCTCTTCGCCGAGATATCGCTGATGTTCTACGGCACCGATGACGACGGCACGATCGACCTGTCGACCTCGCAGGCCAACATCGATTCGGCAGTGGCCAGCGCGCGAGCACAGGGACTTCCGGTGGTGCCCTCGATCTTCGATGTCCAGCCGGCGGGCGTGATGCGCGCGATCCTCGACGACCCCGCACGCCGCACCCAGCATGTGCAGAACATCGTGAACCTCGTGACCTCGAGGTCATACGACGGCATCGACCTCGATTACGAGGTCTTTGCATTCGGCGACCCACGATCCGCCTGGGACAGCATTCGACCCGACTGGATCTCCTTCGTCGCCGAGCTCGGAGCCGCACTCCGTGCGCAGGGCAAGCTGCTCTCTGTCACGGTGCCGCCTGTCTGGACGTCGAACGGCACCACGGTGGGCTACACGGTCTACGCACAGCAGGAGATCGCTCCGCACATCGACCGGCTCAGGCTGATGGCCTACGACTGGAGCACCTCGTCACCGGGGCCGATCAGCCCCGGCTGGTGGGTCGAGTCAGTGATCGCCTGGAGTTCGGCGAGGGTGCCCCGGTCGAAGCTGCAACTCGGCGTGCCCGCCTACGGCCGCCACTGGGCCACGAAGAAGTACTCGGCGGACACCTGTCCCGCCGGTGCCACATTCCGCGACAGCATCACGCTGCGCGAGACCGCTCCACTTGCCGCGTCGGTCGGACTCGAGCCCACTCGGCACGTCTCAGGCGAACTCACCTTCGAATGGACCGAGGTCGTCGAGGGCACGGCCGCGGCGGGCAGTTCAGGCGCTGCAGCCATCGGATCGTTCGCTGCCATCGACCGCATCGGCGAGCCAGTCACGCTCAGCGGACTGCAGCCCGCAGTACGGCTGAATCCCCCAGACCCGCCGGCTACGTGCACGATCCAGCACACCGTGTTCGTGCCGGACGCCGCCACGCTGCGCGGACGGGCGGAGGGGGCGCTGGCTGCAGGCTGGAGCGGCATCGCCATCTGGGCGCTCGGCTACGAGACTGCCGACGTCTACGAGTTCCTCGGCGCGATCGAGCCGCAGCGTCCCAACGGCATTGCCACCGGTGCCATCACAGCCGCGACAGTTCCAGTCGGGCCTGCCCCGGTGACCGCCACGGTCTCCGGTACCGCCTACGACCCTACGTTCGACCTGCCGGTGCCGGTGCGCATCACCGTGACCCGGAGCGGCGCCACCACCCCGGCGATCGTGCGCACCCTGCTCGCCAGTCGGGCCATCACCACGGCACCAGACGGGATCGGCCCCTTCCACGGATGGCAGGCATCGTTCACGCTCACTGAGGGAGCGTGGAACGTGTGCGCTGCGATCATGGCGTGGGGCGGCGCCACCTCGAGCGGACTCGGCTGTACCAGCCTCACCGTGCCGACACCGTGACGGCGCGACGCTCTGCCCGATAGTCGGGCACGAGCATCGCTGACGCAACGAGGATGAGCAATGCCGAGATGACGGCAATCCACACCAGCGGCACCTCGCCGACGATCGCGAAGGCGACTATTGGTGCGAGGAACACCCGAACGCCGGTGAAGAACGTGTGCAGGCCCATGTAGTCGGCGGTGCGGTCGGGTGGCGCGAACTTCACGACCCACAGTGTCCACATGAGGTCGCCACCTGCACTGGCGACACCGAACAGCACTGCGCCGATTGCGAGTCCGACATCGTTGGTGCCGGTGAAGAAGGCCGCGATGTAGAAGGCGAACAGCAGGTTCACGAGGATGCGGCCGGCGAAGAAATCGAGGCGGTCGAACAACGAGCCGAACAGCGGCATCGTCAGCAGGCGCACGGCAGCGGGCACCACTGCGGTGAGGACGAGGATCTTCGCCGGACTCGCATCGATGCCGTACTCGGGCTGGGCGAGATACTCCACGCGCAGGGGCAGCAGCATCAGGTTGCCGAAGCCCATCACCATCCACGAGCCGATCGTCAGCCGCAGGCGGCGGTCGTCGGCGAGCAGGTGGAAGTGCGGCATTGCCGTACGCCCGATGCCCTCGACATGTGCAATCGGCTCGCTCGGCATGCGCAGCTCGAGTGCAGCCATTGCAATCGCCATCACGCCCCCGACGAGCACCACCGCCCACCACAGATCGAGTCGGTCGGTGAGGAACTCGCCAATGGCGATGCCGAGCACCGCCGAGACCAGCACCTTCGTGGACATGCCCCATCCCACCCGTCGACCGAGTTCGTGTGGTGGGAACACCTGTGAGTAAGCGGTGGTGATGAGGGGATACGCAAGGTTCAGCGCAGCCATCGCAACGACTGCCCCCAGCACGAACGCCGTCACGGTGCCCGATGCAGCGATGATCAGCGAGGCTCCGCACATCGCCGACACCACCGCAGTCGGCACCATCACCGGCTTGCCCCAGCGTCGCGCCACGCTGGTCACCCACGGCCCGATGATGAGGCCGATACCACCGGCTCCCGCCACAAGCGACTTCACCCACCACGATGCGTCGAAGTGCTTGATGGCAATAGTGAGCAGGATCGTGGCCTCCATCGGTGCCAGCAGGCCCATCGGCACCGACCGCGCGATCTCGTATCCCTGGGCCCGGCGGACGAGCTGCGGATCGTCGTAGGCGGGCACATGCTCTCTCTAGCATTCAGGCCGCCGCCTGCCGAGGGCATACGCTGCGAGAGCGGCGGTGCAGTCGCTCGCCGACGTCGAAAGGTTGGTCATGACTGGTTCGTTCATCGTCGCCGGTTCCCGCACGCCGATCGGGAAGATGAGCGGCGCATTCGCATCGTTGAGCGCAGTCGACCTCGGTGCACGAGCCATCGCTGAGGCGCTGCGTCGGGCGGGCATCTCTGGCGATTCGGTCGACCACGTCATCATGGGGCAGGTGCTGATGGCCGGCCAGGGTCAGGTGCCCGCACGGCAGGCTGCGGCGCAGGCGGGCATCCCGCTGAATGTGCCGTCGGTGAACGTCAACAAGGTGTGCCTGAGCGGACTCAACAGCATCTACCTCGCCCATCAGATGATCGCCGCAGGTGACGCCGATGTGGTGGTGGCTGGCGGCATGGAGAGCATGACGAACGCCCCATATCTCGCACCCGGTGCGCGTAGTGGCTTTCGCTACGGCAACACCGAGTTGCTTGACGCCATCGTGCGCGATGGCCTGTGGTGCGCCTTCGACGCCTGCCTCATGGGTGCTGGCACCGAGCGGTACGCCGCTGGTGGCATTTCCCGCGACGAGCAGGATGAGTTCGCCATGCAGAGCAACCTGCGAGCTGCCGCTGCAATCGCTGACGGACGGCTGGCCGACGAGATCGTCACGGTCTCGATTCCACAGCGCAAGGGTGATCCCGTTCTCGTGACCACCGACGAGGGCGTGCGCGCCGATACGACGATGGCATCGCTCGCCGGCCTGCGTCCGGCGTTCGACAAGGATGGCACGATCACGGCGGCCAACGCGTCCCAGATCAGCGATGGCGGCTCGGCGGTAGTGGTGATGAGCGAGGCTGCGCTCAACCGCCACGGCGTCACCCCGCTCGGCGAGATCGTCGGCTACGGGATGGTGGCGGGACCCGACAGCGCCTCGCTCCTTCACCAGCCGAGCAGGGCCATTTCGGTCGCACTCGAGCGCGCCGGCCACGCGGTAGCCGACGTCGACCTGTTCGAGATCAACGAGGCCTTCGCTGCAGTGGGCATCGCGTCGATGCGCGATCTCGGCCTGCCATCCGACGTCGTGAACGTGAATGGCGGCGCGATCGCGCTCGGCCACCCGATCGGCATGAGCGGCAACCGGCTCGCGCTCACCCTGCTGCTCGAACTTCGCCGTCGCGGCGGCGGACTCGGCGCCGCTGCCCTCTGCGGCGGGGGCGGCCAGGGCGACGCCCTGCTGCTGCGCACCGTCTGACCGGCGCACGCCGACCCGACCCGGGATCCGTCAGGTGCTCGGCTGACAGCCGTGGCGCCCGGGCGATGCCAACTGCAGCCAACGCGTGAGCCTTGGTCCGCCCCTGCGATCTCGAGCCGGTCCCCTCTCGGCTGGTCGGCGACGGAGAATTCGTGCTTGACATCTGGTCGTCATATTTGTAATCTGATCGCAACATACAGCGATGTGGTCATACCCCCCACGACCACATCCACCTTCTGGGGCACTGCCCCCCGGCTTGGCCCATCGCCCGCACCAAGCCTGGGGGTGGTGCCCCAGCCCATGTCGGGCCCCAACCCAGCGGCTGCGCTGCCCGTGCTCAGCCGGTGATCTCGCGGCGGCCCTCGAGCGCCCGGCCGAGTGTCAGCTCGTCGGCGTACTCGAGATCACCACCGACCGGCAGGCCGCTCGCGATCCGCGTCACCCGCAGACCGAGCGGTGCGAGCAGACGGGCGAGGTACATCGCCGTCACCTCACCCTCGGTATTCGGATTCGTGCAGAGGATGACCTCCTGCACTCCCTCGGGCTCGAGCCGGGCAAACAGCTCTTTCATCTTCAGCTGTTCCGGTCCGATCCCCTCGAGCGGGCTCATGGCGCCGAGCAGCACGTGATAGCGGCCCCGATACTCACCGGTCTTCTCGATGGCGACGATGTCGCGAGACTCCTCGACCACGCATAGCAGGCTGCCGTCTCGCCGGTCGTCGGCACAGATGGGGCACAGCTCTGCCTCAGCGACATTCCAGCAGCGGGCGCAGAACCTCACCCTCGCTTTCGCATCGACGAGCGCCGATGCGAGTCGGTTGACGTCGTCGGTCGGCACCTTCAGCAGGTGGAAGGCAATCCGCTGAGCCGACTTCGGGCCGATGCCTGGAAGGCGGCCGAGTTCGTCGATAAGCGTCTGCACCGGCTGGGTGTACATCCCCATGATCAGCGCTCGTCGAGCAGACTCGAACCCGGGAACATGTCGTGGAGCAGTGACTCGGTGGTCTGCACGTGCTCGGGCGGCACGTCCACGAGAGTTTCGAGGTCGATGTCGTCATCGATGTCGTCGGCCAATGCCGCCGTGCCCTCGTCGGGTGCAGCAGTAGACGGCGCTGACGGTGCGGAAGTGGCAGCGCGAGGCGCCGCGGGCGGCGGTGCAGACGCGCCGGACCCGGCCGGCGTCGCCGGGCGCGGAGCCGGTGCCGGCGCAGGCCGCGTCGCACCGCCGGTGGTGTCGAGATCGTGATCGGGCTCGCCGGTGACCACCAGCACGACGCGAAGCCGAATGCCAAGCCGCTCGGTGATGACCGATTCGAGTTCGGGCAGATGCTTGGCGCACTTGTCGCGGACGCTCTCCCTCGACACCGCGATCGCGAGCGCCCCATCGCGTTCGCCGAGCACCCGCAACGGCGAGTACAGCGCCCTCGCCATGCCCTTGAGCGATGGCAGCAATTCACCCTGCCACGCTGCCGTCACACGAGCGACGTCGGCACCGGACACCGGCGACGAATCCGCGGAACCTGCCACCGTTGTCCCGGCAGCCGAGTCGGACGACGGAGCAGACGGCGCCGGCGCCACAGGCTGCGATGCGGACTCAGCGGCAGGCTGAGGAGACGGTGCTGGCGAGGACGTTGACGGGGAGGAAGAGGACGACGACTGCTCGCGTCGGGCGCGTCCGCCCAGCAACGCCCGGCCCGTCGATGGATCGATCGGCGTGGTGCGGCTTGCGGGGGCAGCGGCGACACCCTGCGCCACCTGCTGCTCGAGTCGCTGCAGGCGCTCGAGCAGCACGCCCACATCGACACTCGACGCCTCGTGCGTGAGCTGCACCAACGCAACCTCGAGCAGCACCCGCGGGTCGGGCGCATGGCGCATCTCGATGAGCACCTCGCCGAGGCGCTCCATCGCCCGCACGATGCCGCCCGCTCCGAGCCGCTGCGCCAGCGACGCCACCTCGTCGGCACGCTGCGACGGCAGCTGCACCAACTCGGGAGCCATGATCGACAGGAAGCAGTCGCGGAGGTGACGGACGAGGTCGTCGGCAATGGTGCGGGCACCGAGGCCGCGGTTCACCGAGTGCGCTACCGCCGTGAGGGCGCGGCCCGTGTCGTGGGCGATAAAGGCCTCGACGAACTCGTCGAGCGGCGCCACTTCGATGGCCTCACCCCCGGCCGAGGCCACGAGTTCGAGTGCCGAGATGGTGTCGCGCGCTGAGCCACCTCCCTGGCGGAGCACCGACTGCAGCACGTCGTCGCCGATGTCGATGCCGGCGTCGGATGCCAGCCAGCGCATGTGCTGCTCGAGCACGTCCATCGGCAGCAGGTGGAACTGCAGATGCTGGGTGCGGCTGCGGATGGTCTCCGACACCTTCTGCGGGTCGGTGGTGGCGAGCACGAACACGACGTGCGGCGGCGGCTCCTCGAGGGTCTTCAGCAGTGCGGCCTCGGCGGGCTTCGACAGCATGTGTACCTCGTCGAGGATGTACACCTTGTGCCGACCGGGCGTGCCGAGTGACGCCTTCTCAATGAGATCGCGAATGTTCTCGACACCGTTGTTGCTGGCAGCGTCGAGTTCGAACACGTCGTAGCTGGTGCCTCGCTCGACAGCAGCGCACGAGTCGCATTCGCAGCAGGGCTCGCCCTCGACCGGGCGCTCGCAGTTGAGCACCTTGGCGAGAATGCGAGCCGAGGTTGTCTTTCCGGTACCACGCGGGCCTGAGAACAGGTACGCCTGCCCCTCGCGGTGGTTGATCACCGCGGTGCGAAGGGCTCGCACGACGTGGTCCTGCCCCTTCAGCTCGCTGAACCGGCGGGGCCGGTAACGGCGGTAGAGCGACTGCGTGGCCATCGGTGCGACTCTACCCACGGGGTATCACGCGCCTGCCACTGCCGACGACTCGGCCTTCGGCCGCCCGTGCGCCGCTTCCTGCGACGGCGGCGGGGCCAACCTGCGGGGGTAGCGTTGCCGCACTGCCATGTCCGTTCCTGCGCCGACTGCCCCGCTGCGCGCTGCGCCGGCCCACACCAGCCGACGGCGCCGCAGGCTCGCCACCGCCATCCTCGCCGGGACGGCGTGCTTCACCGCGCTGAGTGCCCTCGATGCGGCACCCGTGGCGGCAGTCGACAACAGCATCGTCAGCGCCACGCCCGCCCCCAATACGACGGTCGATGTCTCGCCAGTGGCCCTCTCGCTCGTGTTCGCCAATCCACTCGGCCCCACCAACTCGGTCACGCTCACGTGCGGTGCCGAGGGGCAGCCCGCTGCCGTCGTCGGCACTCCGAAGCCGCTCGTGCTCGCCGACCAGGTGACGCTCTCGGTCACCCTGGCATCACCGATTCCAAAGGGTGTGTGCAACGTGGTGTGGCGCGTCACCGATCTCAACCTGCAGCCCGCCGGTAGCGGCAGCTACACCTTCGTTATCGCCAACGACACCGTCGCCACGACGCCGTCGACCACCACCACGGTCGCCGGGCAGACCGGCGACACCACCGCCACGACCACCACGACCGTCGCCGGGCAGACTCCCGCCGACGGTGAGGTCGCAGTCGGAGCTCCGTCGCGGGGGCCGCTCTCGCTGTTCCGCTTCTTCTCCAACATGTTCGTCGCCGTGCTCTTCGGCTCGATCATCGCCCTCGCCACCTGCTGGCCGACCGGTGTCGAGTTCTCCGAGACGCAGAACTTCCTCCGCATCGTCTACGGCGGGGCCGTGGTCAGCACCCTGCTGTTCGTCGGCGCGCTCGCTGCCGATCTCGGCCCGGCACCGCTCGGCAGCTCGCTGTCGCCGACCGGATGGGGGCCACTCCTCGACGTCGGCAGCGGCACTGCGGCACTACTCCGCCTCGCGTTCACCGCGGCGAGCGGCTATGCGGTGTTCCGACCCGAGCGAATCGTCGATCCAGCCGTGCGGCTGCAGGCACTCGGACTTCCGGCGCTTGCCGTGGTCACCATGGGATTTGCCCGGCCCGAGTTCGGACTCATCGAGTGGTTTGCGGGCGTCACCCACGCACTCTCGATGTCGGCATGGTTCGGCGGCCTGGCGCTCATGGCGCGAGTGGTGCTGGCCGGCCGCGGCACCGAGGAGACCACGGCCGCCGTGCTGCAGTACTCACGCTGGTCGACGCCGGTGCTGTGGGCGACCATCCTGTCCGGTGTCCTGCTCTTCGTCCGGCTCGACAGCGGGAACTTCACCACCAGCCACGGTCTGGTCATCCTCGCCAAGACCGTCACCGTGTCGCTGATGGTCTTCGTGGCGCTGCTGGCACGCCAGTACGTCAGGCAGCACCTCGCCGAGCAGCGCCGGGTGAAGCGCGCCACCATCTACGGCCTGCGGCGCTCGTTCTCCATCGAGGCGGGCATCGGCCTCGCCGTACTGGGCCTGACGAGCTGGCTCCTGACATTCACCCCACCAGGGCTCGTGCGCAGCGAGGGCCCCCCGCTCACCCTCGGCGCCGTGCACCGCTTCCAGAACCCGGTGGTGAACGCCGACATCGTCGTGCAGTTCAGCGAGACAGTCGGCGCCAACGACGTGCGCATCGAGGTGGTGCAGCCAGCGACCGATCTCACCAGCCTCGAGATCGACTTCGTCCCGCCCGTGGGCAGCACCGTGTCGGGAACTCGCGTCGTTCCGTCACCCCTCACAGGTGCAGGGGTCGCCGTCCTCGAGAAGACCGACGGCCTATCACTCGGATCGTCGGGCAACTGGACCGTCGTAGTGCGGGTGAACGCGGTGGAAGTCGGTCGCATCGGCGTGTTCGTCGGCAGCGAACTCGCGCTGCCGACGACCACGACCACGCCCTGACCGCCCGCAGGAACCCACTCGCCCACCACAGATGGGCCATCCGGCGGATGCGAACCGGCGACCGATCGGGAACCATCACCTCTGCACGCTCGTCGCACTGGCATCACGGCCACCGCGGCACCGTCGCACGAGGAGCACCGCATGCGCAGGGATATCTGGATTGGGTTCGTCGCCGCCGCGATTGCCGCAGCAGCGGTCGCTGCCGGAATGGTGGCTGTCTCCGACGACGATGGGGCCGACACCGTCGTGGTGGACGATGCCGGTGCCATCTCGCGCAGCATCTCGGTGGCCGGATCGGGATCGATCACGGTGGAGCCCGACACCGCCGACGTCAGCATCGGCGTGCAGGTGAATGCCGCAACGGCCAACGACGCGCTCAGCCAGGCGAACGACGCCGCATCGAAGCTCATCGATGCCGTCAAGGGCGCCGGCATCGACGATGCCGACATCCGCACGTCGGGGCTGTCGGTATATCCCAACTACGCCGACAGTTCGACCATTGCGTCGTATACCGCGTCGAACTCGGTGACGGTGACGGTGCGCGACATCGACAGGGCTGGCCCGGTGATCGACGCAGCTGCGGCAGCAGCGGGCGGTGCCATCACGATCGGCGGCATCTCGTTCTATGTCGATGATGTCGAGGCCGTGCTCGGTGCTGCTCGCGAAGAAGCGGTTGCCAATGCACGCGCACGCGCCGGCCAGTACGCCGCTGCTGCCGAGGTTGAGGTGGGAGACGTGCTGTCGATCAGCGAGACCGGAGTCTCGATGCCGCCGGTCTACGAGGCGGGCGACAAGAGCGAGGGTGGATCGCCGACACCGATCGAGCCCGGCTCGCAGGAGCTGTCGGTGAGCGTCAGCGTGGTCTTCGCCCTCGACTGACTCCGTGCCGGGGCGCACACGGCGCCCGTGCACGGCCAGACACGGCGTGTGCGCCGTCATCCCCTGCCGACTAGGTTGGCAGGCCGTGACCAGCGATCCGATGGCGGCCCGCCTCGACGACCTCCGGCAGCGCCGCGAGCAGGCGTACCACGCCGGTTCGCCCCGGGCCGTCGAGCGCCAGCACGAGAAGGGCAAGCTGCTCGCCCGCGAGCGCATCGACTATCTGCTCGATCCCGACAGCTTCCACGAACTCGACCTCCTGGCTCGACACCGCGCGCACGCCGCCGGTCTCGAGGAGCGGCCGTACACCGACGGCGTCGTCACCGGCTGGGGCACGATCGACGGCCGCAAGGTGTTCGTCTTCAGCCAGGACTTCACGGTGTTCGGCGGAGCACTCGGCGAGGTCTTCGCCGAGAAGATCCACAAGCTGATGGACCTCGCCCTCAAGGTCGGCGCACCGGTGATCGGCCTCAACGATGGCGCTGGCGCCCGCATCCAGGAAGGCGTCGTCAGCCTGGCCAGCTACGGCGGAATCTTCCATCGCAATGTGCTCTCCAGCGGCGTGGTGCCGCAGATCTCGGTGATCCTCGGCCCGTGCGCAGGCGGCGCCGTGTACAGCCCAGCAATGACCGACTTCATCTTCATGGTCCGCGAGACCAGCCACATGTTCATCACCGGACCCGACGTCGTGAAGACGGTCACTGGCGAGGACGTGTCGCTCGAAGACCTCGGTGGCGCGATGAGCCACGCCAGCAAGAGCGGTGTCGCCACCTTTGTCGCTGCCGACGAGAAGAGCTGCCTCGACGATGTTCGCTTCCTGCTGGGGTTCCTCCCGAGCAACAATCTCGAGGAGCCACCTGCCGTCGAGAGCGCCGACGACCCCGACCGCCTGTGCGAATCACTGCGCACGGTGCTGCCGGCCAGCCCCAACCAGCCCTACGACATGAAGGCCGTCATCCGCGAGGTGGTCGACGACGGCGAGTTCTTCGAGTACTTCCCGCACTGGGCGAAGAGCATCGTCTGCGGATACAGCCGCATCGACGGCCAGACCGTCGGCATCGTCGGCAACCAGCCGATGGTGCTGGCCGGCGTGCTCGACATCGAGAGCAGCGAGAAGGCTGCCCGCTTCGTCCGCACGTGCGACGCCTTCAACATCCCGCTCGTCACCTTCGTCGACGTACCCGGCTTCCTGCCCGGCGTCGACCAGGAGTACAACGGCATCATCCGCCACGGCGCCAAGTTGCTGTACGCGTTCTGCGAGGCCACGGTGCCGCGGATCCAGGTGATCACGCGCAAGGCATACGGCGGCGCCTACGTGGTGATGAACAGCAAGAGCATCGGAGCCGACCTCGCCTACGCATGGCCCACCGCCGAGCTCGCTGTCATGGGGCCGCAGGGAGCCGTCGAGATCGTCTACCGGCGCGAGCTGCAGCAGGCAGCCGACCCCGCCGCACGCCGCGCCGAACTCGTCGCCGAGTACACCGAGCGATACGCGAATCCCTACAACGCCGCCGAGCGCGGCTACGTCGACGATGTCATCGATCCTGCCGAGACGCGCCAGAAGGTGGTCGCCGGGCTGCGCATGCTGCGCACGAAGCGCTCCGACCTTCCCAAGCGCAAGCACGGCAACATGCCGCTCTGAGCCTGCGCATGGCAGCCGACATCACTCCTCCCCCGACCGACGACGAGGCCGTGGCCATCGCCGCCGCCGTCGAGGCGCTGTGGCCCCGGCCGCTGCTGGCACCGCCGCCCGACAGTCCGCTGCGCACGCCCACCTGGCGGTTCAGCAACAGGTGGTGGGCAATGCCGCTCCCGTCGCGGCGCGGCCGGCCCTTCCTCTGACCGCGATCGGGCAGTTCCCCGCCGCACCGATACCGTGAGCACCGTGGCCGACCCGGTGCTCGAGATCACCACCATCGCCGACGACTGCATCGTCGCCCACCGGGGTGACGAGGTGATCCGCCTCGATGGCCTCGCTCCCTCTACTGCCTACGACATCGACGGCGTACCAGCCACCACGCTGCCGAAGCCGCCCGGCGAGTTGCTGTGCCGAATCGCCACCGTGAATGACGTGCACTTCGGCGAACTCGAATGCGGTCGCATCGACGACAACCCGCAGGGTCCGATCCAGCGCTCCGA
>JBJOMQ010000002.1:0-34252 GCA_046052275.1 Actinomycetota bacterium
TCGGAACGGCTGCGGAGCCACCCCCGCCACTGCGCACAGCCGTGCGATGGATCTCGTCTGCACGTGGCTCACCGGCCCCGACAGCGGCGCCGAGCAGCGCATCATCTGGCACCCGGGGCCAGACGGCACCACGCTGACCGCCGTCGTCGGCAGCGCTGGGCACTTCCGCTGCGACGACCCGCTGCTGCAGCCGCACCACGTGGCGATCGAGGCACGCGCACTGCTCGAGCCCGACGGCGCCGCACCCACCGTGGCGCACCTCTGGGCAACGCAGCTCGCCGGCACCGATGCCGTGCAGAGCCAGAATGGCGCGCTGCGCGGCCGGACTGCTGCGGGAGGAAGCCTCCACCTCGCCCTCGCCGCATCGACCTGCCGAGTTGAGATCGCCCAGACCACGTCGATGCCACGCGAGGTCGATGCCAGCCAGCGCACTCAGGTCAGGCCGGTGGTGCGCGTGGCGCGTCGCGTCCCAACTCCCGACGAGCTCGCCGTCGCGCAGCATCTCGAGCACATCACCGGGGACACCACGTCACTGCCCACACGCCGGGGGAACCCCGACGGCCAGGCATCCCCCGTACCTGAACGTGAGCGACCCGGCGGCCTGACACCAACACTTGTCGGACTCGCGGGCTCCGCCATCGTGGCCACCGTCACCGGGCGGCCGATGTTCCTGCTCTTCGGCGCACTGGGTGGCCTCGTTGCGCTCTCCAGCTGGATCGCACAGTGGACCGCATTCCGACGGCGCCACCGACGTGCTGTCGACGAGCACCGAGCACTGATCTCCACTCAGGCCGCTGATCGCGCCGCAGCGCGGCTCCGCGACCGGGCGACGATCGAGCGGATCACACCATCGATCCATGCGGCCAGGGTGGCCATCGCCACCCAGTCGCCGCTGCTGTGGGCGTGTCGCTCGGGCGATCCCGATGCCTTCCTCGTCGGGCTCGGCACCGGCGATGTCTGCCGCGGCGCAGGCAGTGCTGCTCACGGTGACGAGCTGCTCGTCGACGTGCCGGTGCCGGCATGGCTCGGGCCCGGCACACGGCTCGCTGTACTCGGGCCGGGTGCCGACACGATCGCGCGGTCGATCGTGGTGCAACTGGCAGCACGATGCGGCCCCGCCGATCTGCGCCTCCTCATCGACGCTGACGACTGGCAGTGGGCTGGCCTCCTGCCGCAGACGCTCTTCTCCGACGTGATTGCCACTGGCGGTCCGGCAGATGCTGACGACATCTCGGCGCTCGCTGGCGCCGCGTCGTCGGCACATCTCGTGGTCGTCACCACTCGAACGGCTGCACTCGGCAACCCTGCGAGCGCACTCCGCCGCCTGCTCGATCACACGCCCGCCTCGCTCATTGCGATCAGTCGCGACAGCACGGTGCCGGCATGTGCCACCGCGCTGCTCGATGCCAGTGGCACACCGGCGGTCTTCACGCCCGACATCCGCCGTGGAGCGATCACCATCCCCGTCACGCTCGCCGGGCTCGGTGTAGGCGCAGCCGCCGAGTGCGCCGCCGCGCTCCAGCCGCTCCGCGATCCCGAGATCGCCCATGACGGCGCTCATCACCTGCCGGCGGCGGTGCACCTCGAGGAGCTCGTCGGCTCGCGTCACCTCGAGCCGACAGCGATCGTCGACGACTGGTCGCAACCCGGTAGCGGGCTGCCCCTGCCGATCGGCATCACCAGCGAGCACGGGTCGTCGGCGACAGCGTGGCTCGACCTCGTCGCCGACGGGCCCCATGCACTCATCGCCGGCACGACCGGCTCGGGGAAGAGCGAGCTGCTCCGCTCGATGGTCATCGGGCTCGCACGCTCGTCACCACCGCAGCGGCTATCGATGGTGCTCGTCGACTACAAGGGCGGTGCAACGTTCGACCAGTTCGCACCGCTGCCACATGTCGCCGCAGTGGTCACCGACCTCGACGATGGCAGTGCCGATCGGATGCTGCGCAGCCTGCGTGCAGAGATGCGCACGCGCGAAGCCCTGCTGCGACAACTCGGCGAGGCCGACATCGACGCGGCGCGCGAACGCCACGGGGATGCAGTGCCCCCACGGCTCGTCGTACTCGTCGACGAGTTCGCTGCGCTCGTCGGCGAGCGGCCGAGCTTCCTCCACGCACTCGTGGGGATCGCCCAGCGCGGGCGCAGTCTCGGCCTGCACCTGGTGCTCGCCACACAGCGACCGACCGGTGTCATCAGCGACGACATCCGGGCGAACACCGCCGTGCGCATCGCGCTCCGCCTTCACGACCGGAGCGACGCAGTCGATGTCGTTGGCGACGACGCGCCGATCTCGTTCCCGCGTCGCACAGCCGGCCGCGCAATGCTGCGCGATGGCGACCGCCGCATCGTGGTGCAGACTGCCCGCTGCGTTCGACTGCACGACGCCGTCGATGCGCTCCTCGCTGCTGCAGCGATGGCCGGGTGCAGCCCGGCGCGACCGCCGTGGATGCCTCCGCTGCCCGAATACCTCGACGCACTGCCCGACGCTGCTCGCACCGGGTGGGGCATCGGCGACGTGCCCGTCCCCGATGCAACGCCGGCGATCGGCATCGTCGACGACCCCGACCATCAACGACTCCTCCCGCTCGTCATTCCCGGCGGCTCGCTCGGCCTGATCATCGCCGGCAGCCACGGGATGGGGGTGTCGTCGACGCTCGCCGCCGTCGCTGCTGCCGCCGCAGCAACCTCTCGATACGAGCGGATCATCGCCATCGAATCGTCCGGCGGTGGAAGCGCGTGGAGCGCGCTCGACGACGACGGCGTCGTCGAGCATCTCGGCACCGACGACGACCGCCTGCTGCCAATCATGCGTCACCAGATTGATCGCAGTCGCACGGCGGCGCAGCAGCGAACGCTCGTGATCCTCGACGGTCTCGACTCGCTGCGGAGGGCTCTTGCCGGGCCGGCGTACGACCACCGCGTCGACCATCGGCACGACACGAGGTTCGACCAGTTGCTCGGCGCGCTGCTGCATCCCGACGCCCATGTCGACCTCGCAATCGGCACCGCTGATCCGGCCGGCATTCCGTCATCCGTGCTGGCGAGATGCGACGAGCGGTGGGTGCTGCACCTCGCCGATCCGGCATCGGCCGCTACTCTCGGCGTGCCGCCCCGTGCCGTGCCACCGCCCGTACCCGGTCGCCTGCTCGTCGCCGGCCTCGATGCCCAGGTCCTGGCACCAGCATCAGGCGGCCGTCGAGGCGCAGCGTCATCTCAACGTCGCACTCGCCCCCTGCCGAGAGCCGATGCAGCGGAACTCGCTGCGATGGTGCGTCACGCCGGACGGCTGGCCGCGTCAGCCGACGACATCCCGGTGGGCATCGATCTCGAGACAGGTCTCATCACTGGACTCTCCGTGGTCGGGCGGGGTGCGGTGCTCGTCGTCGGTCCTCGCGCCGGTGCTCGTGCCGTCATCGCCCAATCGCTCTGTGCCGCCATCGGGCAGGCACGCCACTCGCAGCGCGTGCTGCACGTCGAGATATCGGGCACTGGTACGGGACGGTGCGAGCCAGATGATCACGTCGCCGCGCCCGACTCGGCCGCTGAACTGACCGTCGTATCGGGCACGGGGCACGACCTCCGTCGCCGCGAGGGCTGGTGGACAGAGTTCGTGCGACGCACTCGGGTCGGTGTCGTCCTCGACGGCCCCGATGCCCCCGCCGATGGCGAGTTGCTCGGCGTCGTCCTGCCGCGCGGGTTTCCGACACGATCGCATCCGCACCGCGCCTGGCTGGTGGACCATGGCTCGATCGTGCCGGTGCAGCTCGCCGTCGCTGCAGATGCCCCGACGGTGCACCCATCAGCGCCCGCGTTGCGGCCGATCACCGCCGCATGGCGACCGCTCAGCGGTACAGGTCGGTGAAGCGCCGCAGCACCTGCACGGCGCCCGCCACCACGTCGTCATCCGTGCGGCCATCGACGAGTCGCCCGACCGCCTCACCTGCGCAGAACGCGGCCACCACGGGCTCGCCGAGTCCATCGGTCAGGTCGAACCACTCGCCCCACCCTGCGGGCTCGTCGTACCACCGCAGCACGTCGCCGTTCGCCGGTGCCGGCCACCACCGCTCGGCGAACCTCATCACGACCTTCTCGACGCGGGCGGGGCGGAGCATCGACAGCGCTCGGCGGTGTGCCGCTGGGAGTCCCGGCACAAGATCGATGCTGCCGAGCAGCCACACCGGGATCGTGCAGATCGCGACATCTGCCCGGTCTGTTGCGCGCTCGCCCACCACCGCGCCGCCGGCATCGACCGGCTCATGCGTCACGTGCACCGCACCGTTGTCCCACCTCACGGCGCGCACTGCCCGGCCGCACTGCGCATCGACACCACCGGCGATCGTTGCGAGCACCGGCGCATACCCGTCGCGCAGCCATCGGTCGCCGACACCGACACCGTCCTCGCCGAGCGCGCCAGCTCCCCACTCACTGGGCGCGACACCGTGCTCGAGCAGCAGATCGACCTCGAGTGCCCGCTGGAAGGCCCGACGGCCGGCATCATCCGCCCCGGCGCTGCACGCAGTGTGCACGTCGAGCATCGATCCGGCTGGGGCGAGCAGTGCTGCCTGGCGCTGCATCACGGCAGCAGCGGCCGACACCGTCGACTCGATCGAACTGCTCGCCTCGCCGTCGGGACTCGCCGCAAGCGACGATCCGAAGTCACTGGCGACTGTCGGCACGCCGAGTGATTCCACCCGCCGTGCGAGTCCATTCGTCGGCCATTGCTGCAACCACGCTGCTCCCGCATCCACGGCAACCGCAGTTCCGTCGCCACGCGCGCCGAGTTCAACGGTGTGAACCCGGCCGCCGGTCCGGTGCCGTGCCTCGAGCAGCAGCACGTCGATGCCCGCCGCAGCGAGTTCGCCGGCCGCACCGAGACCAGCCGCGCCGGCACCGATCACGATCACGCGCCGGGCTCCGCGCTCGACGGCCCACTGCGCCCCGCGGATGCCCTCGGCAACAGCGCCGTGCACCATCGACGGTGCCGTCGGATTCGTTGCATCGGCACAGATGACGAAGCGTCCGTCGACGGGCTCACCCACGTCGGCCCGGTGCAGCGGGGTGCCCCCGGGCGCAAGCGTCGACCATGTCCCCGCAGAGAAGGGCTGTGAGGTCCATCGCGGCACATGCCACGCCACCGGAGCAGGAAGCCGGGTCGCACGGCCACCAGCCATGCCGACACTGTAGGACCGCACCCTCGCCAGTGGCCGAGACAGCAGCCGATGCGGCGGCCGTGGCGGGGCCGCATCCCGCCCAGAGCACCTCCGGACGACGCCGGTAGCATTGCCCGCCGTGACTCAGCGCCGCACACCCCGTTCGTTCGCACGCCGCACCATGGCCATGACGGCATCACTCGTCGCAGTCGGCCTGCTCGTTGGCGCCTGCGGAGGCGACAGCGACGGCACCGACTTCACCATTCCCCCGACGCCGCGCATCGTGGTCACGTCGGTCGCCGGCGATGCGCAGAGCGCGCTGCTCGCTGCCATCTACAGCCGGGCCCTCGAGGATGCCGGGTTCCGGGTGGTACGCCGGGATCCGATCGAGCTCGACCGCGACGGCTATGCCAACGAACTCGAGGCGGGCAGCATCCACCTCATCCCCGAGTGGAGCGCCGACCTGCTCGGCTGGCTCTACGACCGCGATTCGTCGATCGCCGTGCCCACCACCATTCTTCCTGCCGGCACGGCCACCACGGTGGCCCCGGTGACGATTCCCACCACCACCACGCTGCCGGCGCCCACCACCACGGTCGCTGAGACGTCCACCACGGTGGCCGCCACCGACACCACGGCGGCCGGGGCGAGCACCACCCTCGCAGCTACCACCACCACCCTCGCCGCCACCACCACGCTGGCAACCACCACCACAGTCGTCACCACGACCACGACGGCGGGCACCACCACGACAGTGGTGGTCACCACCACCACCGCACCCGCCAGCACCACGAGCACCAGCACCACCACGACCACCATCGCCCCTAACGGCCGCGGCAGCGTCGAGCAGCTCACTGCACTTACTTCTGCGCTGCCCGAGGGTCTCGGTGTCAACAGCGGCTCGCTTGCCAACGACAACGACGTCATTGCCTGCTCGCAGGACGCAATCGACTCGCAGAGCGATGTCGAGTTCACCACCCTCACCCACCTCGCCTCCAACGCTCCCGACATCACGCTCGGCGCACCTGATGGATGGGAGGACGACGACGAGTTCGGCCTCGGTGCGTGGGATCGTGTCTACGGCGGCGAATTCGACGACGTGATCACTGTCGAGAGCAACGGCATTGCAGCGGCCATCGAGTCGGGAACCGCCGACTGCTTCGTCGTCAACTCGCTCGACTCGGTCATCCTCACTGAGAAGCTCACCGTGCTCACCGACGATCGCACGATGGTGAGGGCGAATGTCGCCGTGGCGCTGATGAATGCTGAGGTCGCGACTCCCGACCTTCTCGGCGCACTCGACGTCGTCGCCACCAGCCTCACATCAGACCGGCTGATGCGGATGCTCTACGAGATCACCGTCAACGGCGCCGATCCGACCGTGGTCGCCAACGCGTTCGTCGACACCATCTGACATCTGACATCCGGCATCGTCACGGCAACCGACGGGCTCAGCCGGCCGATCTCGGCTGCAGGTCTCACGTGCTGCGGTCGCTGAGCGCCTTCCGGTTCAGGATCGTGTACGAGCGCTCGTGCTGCTCGAGCCATCCGAGGCGGATGAAACTGCCGATGGCCTTGTTCACCCGCTCGCGCGACGCGCCGACTCGGCCAGCGAGTTCCTCCTGGGTGATGGGCAGCACGAACTCGCTGCGGCCCTCCGAGAACTCGAGCAGTCGCTTGGCGGTGCGCCCGGTGACATCGAGGAACACCCCATCGGCAAGGTCCGCATCGGTGCGACGCAGCCGGCGGGCGAGGACGCGCACCACTCCCCACAGCAGCGACGGATCGTGACGGTAGGCGTCGAGAACCGGTTCGTACGGCACGACCAGCACCGTCGACGGCTCGAGTGCCCGGGCCATCGTCGACCGCATCTCGCCGTCGAGCAGCGCCATCTCGCCGAACATCTCGCCGTCTTCCATCAGGGCCACCACGGTCTCGCGGTGGTCGTAGGGGCTGTCGATCAAGATGGCGATCCGACCGTTGATGACGAGGAACATCGAGTCGGCGCTGTCGCCCTGCTTGAACAGCACGTCGCCCCGGACGAGCGGCAGTTCCTGGGCGTTAGCCGAGATGGCGGCGATCACCGACGGCGGGGCATCAGCGAAGAACTCCGACGATGCCAGCAATTCCTCATGAGTCATGACAAGCAGTCACGGTACTACCCTCGCCCCCGTGGCACACCAGCGACCCGGCGCAACACCTGCGCAGACCGTCTGGACGATCGTGGTCGCCGCCGGATCGGGCCAGCGCTTCGGCGGCCCCAAGCAGTACTCGTCGCTGGGCGGACGGCGTGTCATCGACTGGGCGGTTCACACAGCGCGCGAGGCGAGTGATGGCGTCGTGGTGGTCGTGCCCGCCGCCGACGCCGAGCGGGAGGGCGGCGTGGCAGGCGGCGCATCGCGCAGCGAGAGTGTCCGCAACGGCCTTGCCAAGGTGCCCGCTGATGCCGACATCGTGTGCGTCCACGACGGTGCACGGCCATTCGCCGACGCCGAGCTGTTCCGCCGGGTGATCGAGGCTGTCGCTGCAGGTGCCGATGCGGCTGTTCCCGGCGTGCCCATTGCCGACACCGTGAAGGTGATCGACGACGCAGGGACCGTTCGCTCGACGCCGACGCGCGACACGGTGCGGGCAGTGCAGACACCGCAGGCGTTCCGCGCCGACGTTCTGCGGGCGGCACACGCGGCGGGTGCGGAGGGCACCGACGATGCCATGCTGGTCGAGCAGGCCGGCGGCACCGTGTTGGTCGTCGACGGCGATGTGCGCAATCGGAAGATCACCGAGCCCTCCGACCTCGAATGGGCTCGACGTCAGGTGGCAGCACAGGGTTCGGGCGAGGAGGGTGCAATGCAGGCACGAAGCCGGGTGGGACAGGGCTTCGACATCCACCGGTTCAGCGATGATCCCGAGCGACAGCTCGTGCTCGGTGGCGTGGTCTTCGAGGGCGAGAGGGGACTCCACGGTCACAGTGACGCTGACGCCATCGCACACGCAGTCACCGATGCGATCCTCGGCGCAGCCGGACTCGGCGACATCGGCGAGCATTTCCCCGACACCGACGAGCGCTGGCGTGGTGCGAACTCCCTCGACCTGCTGCGCCACGCAGCGGCACTGGTGCGCGATGCCGGGTTTGCCGTGGGCAATGTCGACTGTTCAGTGGTGTGCGAAGCCCCGCGTCTCGCGCCGCACCGTCAGCAGATGCAGGCGCTACTCAGCGATGCTGCCGGCGGACCGGTCACGGTGAAGGGTCGACGCGCCGAGGGGCTCGGGGCGCTCGGCCGCCGCGAAGGGATCGCCTGCTGGGCGGTCGCTGTCATCCACCCCACCACGCACGGGTCCGACGGCCACGGAGGCACGCAATGACAGGACGAGACCGACCGCGAGGCGGCACCCCGCGGCGCGGTGCCGATCAACGCGGCACGCAGGGTCGCAGCGCGGCGGGTCGCCCAGCGCAGGGACGTCCGGGCTCGACCGGCGGAGCACAGGGACGACGCCCTGCCGCCGGCGGTGGACGTACCGGCACCGGATCGGGTGCGAACGCGCAGCGAGGTGCGGCACCGCGTCGCGGCCGGCCCGCATCGGGCGATGGCCAGACCGACCGCCGTCGCAGCACTGCTGATCGCGGCACGCGCCGCGGTGGTGCAGATGAGCCGGGCGCTGCGCCCCTGCCGCGCGGCAACGCGCGTGTCGAGAAGTCGCTCGGCGGCGACCAGGTCGAGGGCCGGCAGGCGGTGCGCGAATTGCTCGTTGCCGGCTCGCGGCGAGTGCGCGAGATCTGGGTGTCGAGCGACCCCGAGCGCAATGAGGTGATCGGCGACATCGTCGATATTGCGCGGTCGATGCGCATCCAGGTCACCGACGTCGCCCGAGCACGCCTCGACCGACAGGCCCGCAGCGAGGCGCCGCAGGGTGTGATTGCCTTCGCCGCGCCGCTCGAGGAGGCCGACCTCGATCAACTGCTGCGCCGCCGACCCGGTGCCCGCTCGGGTGGTCAGCCCTTCCTCGTGGCGCTCGACGGTGTCACCGACCCGGGCAACCTCGGGGCGCTGCTGCGCTGCTGCGATGGCGCCGGCGTCACCGGTGTTGTCCTTCCCCGCCACCGCGCCGTGCACGTGACGCCCACGGTGGCCAAGGCAGCGGCCGGTGCGATCGAGCACATTCCGATGGCGGTGGTCGGCGGTCTTCCCGCAGCGCTGGCACGCATCAAGCAGGCCGGCATCTGGGTGGTCGGACTCGACGACGACGCCGATCGTGCCCTGTTCGAACTCGGCGACCTTGCCGCGGAGGGGATCTGCCTCGTGCTCGGCGCCGAGGGTGCCGGGCTGTCGCGCCTGGCCCGCGAGCGATGCGATCTCGTCGTCAGCATTCCGATGCGTGGCCGTCTCAGCTCGCTGAACGTGAGTGCTGCCGGGGCACTCGCCGTGTATGAGGTGGCCCGCCACCGCTCTGCCTGATCGGCTGCGACGGTCGGCCGGCCTCAGCCCTCGCCAGTACCGACGGCCGTGTCGCTCGGAGCAGATCCCCCGGTCGGCGGCGGTCCGCTGTCGGGTACCGACTCGTCGACGGTGGTCGCCGGTGGCTCTCCGAGGCACGTCACGCGGACGACTCGCTGGGTCTCGATGTCGAATGTCGTCGTGGCGTAGTCGCCGAAGCGGGCAATGAACGCCCGCAGCGACTGGGTGTCCTCCGCGCACCGACGCTCGACTCGATAGGCGTGGCGAAGCTCCCATCCGTTCGCCAGCAGTACGTATCCGTCGTCGAGCAGTTCGCGCGTGGCTGGCAGCACGAGTGATGCTGCGTTCTCACTCTCGACGATGGCGAACCAGAGCACTGCATCGCCGAGCAGGTCGGCGGCCACCGTGCACCCGACACCGGTGGGGTTCTCGAGCAGCATCGACGGGCAGTCGATCTCGCCCTTGGTTCCGGCCGTCACCAGCATCGTGCGCTGTGCGTCGAGCACGATGGCCATGTCGGCTGTCGTGAGGCCATCGAATCCAAGCGCAAATCCCGGTGACACCACCACATCAAGCATCGGTGCGACGAGATCGACGCGGTGGCGAGCGACCCCGTCGGCGGTCACCGAGCCATTCGACGACGACGTGTCGGGCAGCACCCACTGCAGCACCACGATGGCGAGCAGCAGCGCACCGAGGGTCGCCCAGAAGCGATACGAGAACAGCTCGCGCACGGTCGCAGGTTAGGTCAGGCGCTGGCAGCGACGCGGGCGGCCTCTGCCGCAGCATCGCCAATTGCAGCGAGAGCGTCGCCGTCGTGCGCGCAGCCCACGAACAGCGCCTCGTAGGCGCCAGGTGCGAGCGCCACGCCGCGTTCGAGCATCGCATGGAAGAAGCGCGCATACAGGCGCTCGTCGGTGCGACGGGCGCCGTCGAAGTCGATCGGTGCCTCGGTGCTCCCGAAGTACATGCCGACGAGGGTGCCGACGACGGGGAATGTCGCCTGCAGGCCGGCCGACTCGAACGCCGACATCAGCATGCTTCCGAGGCAGGCAGCCCTTGCCCTGAGCGTCGCGTACGCGTCGTCGGTCATCGCCGTGATGGCAGCCAGTCCGGCCGCAGTGGCCAGCGGGTTGCCGGCCAGCGTGCCGGCATGGAACACCTTGCCCAGTGGCGAGAGTGTCTCCATCACGTCGCGTCGGCCGCCGACCGCGCCGATGGGAAGTCCGCCGCCGATGACCTTGCCGAACGTGGTGAGGTCGGGACGCACGCCGTACATCTCCTGCGCGCCGCCCGGGCCGGCGCGGAAGCCGGTGATCACCTCGTCGAACACCAGGAGTGCCCCTACTCGATCGCATTCGGCGCGGAGTCCCTCGAGGAAGCCCGGCACCGGAGCAACGACGCCCATGTTCGCCGCCACTGGCTCGACGATCACCGCCGCGACCTGCTCGTCGAGCTCGGGCACGACGTTGTACGGCACCACCATGGTGTTGGCCACCGCTGCCGTCGGCACGCCAGCCGTGCCGGGCAGGCCGAGCGTCGCCACGCCGCTGCCGCCAGCAGCGAGCAGAGCATCGGTTGCGCCGTGGAAGTTGCCGTGGAAGATCACCACTCGGTCGCGCCCCGTGAATCCGCGCGCCAGTCGTACCGCTGTACTGGTGGCCTCGGTGCCCGAGTTCATCAACCGCACGCGCTCGCAGCTGGGCACCCGATCGGCGATCGCCTCGGCGAGCAGCACCTCTCCTGGCGTGGGCGCTCCGTACGAGGTGCCGCCTGCCGCAGCGCGCGCAACGGCCTCGGTGACCGCGGGGTGGGCGTGGCCGAGGATGATGGCGCCGTAGCTCTGCACGAGGTCGACATACCGACGGCCCTCGATGTCGATGACGTGGCATCCCTCGGCGCGCTGGACCATGTAGGGAGTTCCGCCGACGGCCTTGAAGGCGCGAATGCTGCTGTTCACGCCGCCGGGGATCGACTCGCATGCCCGTGCGAAGAGCTCGGCGTTGGTGGTGGGAAGCGGCGCGCGGGTCACGACGGAGTCTCTCTGCGGTGAGCGGTCAGGGATACGGATGATCGATGGAACGAGTGGTGGGAGGTACGGGGTGAGCAGTGCTGCGACGACTCAGCGCTGCTGCTCGGCGAACCAGCGCGTCAGATAGGTGAGGATGATGTCGGCGCCGGCACGGCGAATCGCCGTGAGGTGCTCGGTGGCCACCACATCGTGGTCGATCCAGCCGTTCGCTGCGGCGGCCTTGATCATCGAGTACTCACCGCTCACGTGATACGCACCGACCGGTACGTCGACGGCTGCCTTCACTGCGGCGATGATGTCGAGGTTGATGACAGCCGGCTTCACCATCACGATGTCGGCTCCCTGCTCGAGATCGGCGCGCACCTCCACCATCGCCTCACGGCCGTTGCGCACGTCCTGCTGGTAAGTCTTGCGGTCGCCGCCGCCGGCGATGGTGCAGTCGACCGCCTCGCGGAACGGCCCGTACAGGCCGCTCGCGTACTTCGCCGAGTAGGCGAGGATGCCGGTGTTGGCGAAGCCGTGCGAGTCGAGTGCCCTGCGGATCGCTCCTACCTGGCCGTCCATCATCCCGCTCGGTGCAACGATGGCAGCGCCGGCTGCGGCCTGCGCGACCGCAATCTGCGAGTAGATGTCGAGCGTGGCGTCGTTGTCGACCATCGTCGACGGGTGGCCCACCGGGCCCGTGAGGACTCCGCAGTGGCCATGGTCGGTGTACTCGTCGACGCAGAGGTCGGCGATCAGTACGACACGGTCGCCGACGGCCTCGGCGAGGTCGCGGAGCGCGAGCTGTGCGATCCCGTTGGGGTCGAAGGCCTGCGAGCCGACTGCGTCCTTTGTGGCGGGCACGCCGAAGAGCAGCACGGCGCGCACACCGAGATCGGCCAGTTCGCTCACCTCGCGCACGAGGCTGGCCCGCGTGTGCTGCACCATGCCCGGCAGCGACGAGATGGGCTGCGGTGCGTCGATGCCCTCTCGCACGAACAGCGGAGCGATGAGATCGCGCACATCGAGCCGGGTCTCTGCGACGAGGTCGCGGAGCGCTGCCGACGTGCGAAGTCGCCGCGGTCTCGTCGCGGGGAATGCCATGGCGGGAAAGCGTATTGCTGGTTCCGGACGATTCCATGAGCGACGCGCATTCCCTCACTGCGGTGCCCCATCAGCGGGATCAGCCGCCGGCCACTCGAGTTGGCGGGCCATCTGCTCGCCGTACCGGTAGTTTCACCGGCAATGTCCGCACAGGCGTGGTTCGACGAGCAGCACTACGAGGTGGCCCCCGGCGGCTCCCTCGTGGCCCGGCTCACGGTGCGCAACCTCGGCACGACCTCCGGTTCGTTCTCCATCACGCCGCTCGGTCTTCCCGCAACGTTCGCCACGGTCACGCCGGCCGTCGTCACGCTGTTCCCCAACGAGCAGGCCTCGGTCGAGGTTGAGCTGCGCCCGCCGCTCTCGCCCACCACCACTGCCGGCCTCACCTCGCTGGCGGTGCGGATCGTTCCCCACGAGAACCCCGACTTCGTGGCACTCGCCGAAACGGGTATCGAGATCGCCGAGTTCATTGAGCAGCGGATGAACATCGTCCAGCCGGTGCTGCGGGGCCGCCGTCGCGCCGACTTCGAGGTGACGATCGAGAACAACGGGAATCGAGCCACGAGTCTCCGGCTGCACTATCTCGAGCCGACCGGACGCACGGAGGCCGCCTTCGATCCGCCGTCGCTTGTCGTCGAGCCGGGCACGATGGGGCTCGCCGTCGTCAGGGTTCGCTCGCTGTCGTTCCGTCGACAGCGCACCGCGCGCGCGATTCCGTTCCGGGTGCAGGCCAGCGACATGGGAGTCACTGCGCTCGATGTCAGCGGCACGTTCGTCCACACACCACTGCTGCCCGAGCGGGCGCTCGTCAGTGCGCTCGGTGCACTCGGTGCGCTCGGCATCGTGTCGCTGCTGTGGTTCGCGATTGTGAAGGGTGCCGTCACCGACACGGCGCGCGACGCCGTGCGCGGACTCGTGCCCGCCGAGTCGACCGGCAGCACCGGCACGCTTCCGCCATCGAGCGGTTCGAGCGGCACGCCGACCGCCGTGGCCGGCGAGCTGATCAGCGGCCGGCTCACCAGCACTCCCGCTCCCGGCGAGACACAGACCGCTGCCTTCACGGTGCCCGATGGTCTCGAACTGCGCATCACCGATGTGGTGCTGCAGAATCCGCAGCTCGATCTCGGCACCGTGTCCATCAGCCGCGATGGCCAGGTGCTGCTCGCCTACAACCTCGAGAACGTCTTCGCCGACGCTGTCACGTCGTTCGCCACGCCACTCGCGATCCCCGCGGGGGTCGACCTCGTCGTGTCGATCACCTGCGATGCCGTCGGCGATCCCGAGGCCGAGACGTGCGCCGCCGCTGTGACGTTCAGCGGCACGCTGGTCGGGTAGTCGAGCCGCCCGCCGACCGTCGTCAGCGCGGCCCCGCCACGAGCCGCAGTCGCAGCACGGCCGAGTGGCCCACGGCGGATGCAACCAGCGTTCGCAACCCGAGCCGCTCACCGGGCAGCACCGCCAGTCGGATCCTGAACGCGCCGCTCGCATCAGTGGCAACGCGCACGCTCCGCCCGTATCCATCCGCCCACCCGACGAGCACATCAGTCGACGGCGCAAAGCCGGTACCGGCGACCGTGAGCCGCATGCCGGTGCGGGCGATCGCCACCTCGTCACCGGCTCTCGATGGCAACACCGGCGCGGCCACCAGGGTGGGCCGATAGCGACCTGCTCCTGCGAGTGGTACGGCGATGAACCCACCGTTGGTTGAGGCAACGCTGAGCACGGCACGGCGCGCTCCCTGCCCGCCCGGCACGAACGCCACCTCGATGCGACAGGTCTCGCCTGCTCGCAGGCGGCGGTCGACGCATTCGTCGACGACGACGCGGAAATCGGCGGCGTGCTCGCCGCTCACGAGCGGACCACCGACACGAACTCTCGAGCCCCCGATGTTCTGCAGGAGGACGACCACTGGTGCTGAAGCGACACCGACGACGGTCGGGGGAGCTGTCAGCCCTGCGGGTTCTGCCAGAAGGATCTCGTCACCACCGGCACCAAGGGCGGGGATCTCGAGCACGACGCCGCCCGGGATGGCCTCCTCAATGGTGACCGTGTTCGCCTGCAGCCCGCGTGCACCCGGGCTGAAGGTCACCTCGAGCGTGCACGATGAGCCGGGCGGCACCGGATCGGCAAGTGGATCGACACACGTGCCACCGACGATGCCAATGTCGGGTGATGCCGCCAAGGCCGATGCGGGCGCGAATGACGACGGGCCGCGATTCGAGATCGTGGCGGTGACGACTGCGCTGGTGAAGCCGGGCGGGATCGTCCCGAATGACACCGCGGCGACATCGAGCCGGGGCTCGACCACGGTGATGGCGAGCATTCGATCGCGTTCGCCTGCACGGGGAGCAGTGTCAGTCGCAACGACTCGGCCGTTCCCCGACATGGCTGGGCTGCCATGTACCCGGGGCATCGGTGCGATGCCGTCGGGATCGCGGACTTCGCGCCGCATCGAGCCGTTGGACAGGATGACCCTGACGAGTTCTCCCTCCCCGAGGGCGCCGAGCGCTCGGTGCCGGGTGACGAAGAAGTTCGTCGCGCGTGTGATGAACACCACTTCGTCGCCCGAGTCGCTGAGCACCGGGTGTGTGCTTGCCCCATTGCCCACGACCAGCGCGCCATCGCCCGTCGTGAACAACCGTGAGGCGATGTCGATCGAGTCGGTGTCGAAGTCGTAGACGTAGACCTGCGCCGTGCAGCGATCAGAGCACGAGGTGCCCGTCTCGACGATGTCTGGGGCATCCGACACAAAGGCCATTGCGCTGCCGTCGCCCGACAGTGCCGGCTGCGACGAGCGGCCACTGCCCGGCACCGTGGTCGGCGCAGCACTTGCACCATCTGACAGGTCCCAGATCAGCACCCTCGACGAGTTGCCGTTGTCGGACGACACGGTCGCCGCCAGCAGATTGCCGCCGCCATCGAGCGTCGGGTCGAGCACTGCGGTTCCCGATCCTGCCGTGATGTCGCGTCGGCGAGACGTGGCGCCCACGTCTGCCCGGGTGTCGACCACGGCGACCGAGGTGGTGTCGGCGTCCCGCACTCGATAGGCGTAGGCCACGACGGAGCCGTCAGCCGACACCGCCGGGGCTGTCGACGGATCGACGTCGTTCGTGGCCTCGGCAGAGAGTCCGGCGCCATCGCCGCCCGACACGAGTTCCCACAGTTCGCTGCCGCCGCAGTGGTCGAGCCGGCGCTGGTAGGCATCCCATCTGCCGCCCCCCTCGATGTCGCGGTAGCGGTCGAGGGCCAGTTCGGTCACGACGGTGACGGTGCAGCCGTCGGCGCTCAGCACCGGCCATGCCGAGTTGCCGGGCACGATGTTCGCCGGCAGTGGCAGGAGGTCGGTGACCGCGTCGAGTTCGCGGTCGAGCAGCAGCACCGTCTCTGCGGCATCAGCATCGTCGGCAGGACGTCCGATGAACGCCACGTACTGCCCGTCGCCCGAGACCGAGGGCATCCGGCCAGCGCCCGGCGACTGCGTGCCCGCAGTGGTCGGGGACGGTCGGCGTGATGGCCCGTCGGCCACCACGGTCATCGTCGCCGGAACGACGAGTCCCGCCAGGGCGGCAAGCGACATCAGCCGGCGACGCGAGCGGTGGCGGGTGGGTGGTGAGAGGTGTCGCAGCATGCGGGACGGCCGGCGATGCCGTGCTCTCGGCGGCACTCGCTCGGCAGAGCGCCGCCCGGGTGCCGCGTGGGCAGCGGACACCGTGGCGTCGGGACTCTACCGACCCTCGAGGATGTCTTCCAGCGTGTCGACCATCGCAACGACCGAGTGCCGTTCGGCGACGGCCGTGACCTGCAATCCGAGGCGGCGAGCCTCCGATGCGCATTGCGGGCCGATCGCCACCACGATCGGCGGAGCAGCATCGCCGAACGCCGCCGACCACGCACGCGCCGCCGATCCACTGGCGAACAGCACCGCGTCGGCCGACAGCGCCGCCAGTTGCTCGGCAGCCGACGGCTGTCTCGGCACGGCGCGATGGGTTGCGACCGCCGACACCGTCCAACCGGCAGCACGAAGTCCGTCGACGAGATCCGGCGCAGCGTCTGCGGACTGCACCACGATGGCGGTCGACGGGGGCGTCGACGACGAGAGTGCCGTCACCAGGCCCACTGCGCGCTGTTCGCTGGGCACGAGCGTTGCCCTGACGCCGTGCTCGGCGAGGGCCGCTGCGGTAGCGGTGCCGATTGCGGCCACCGATGCCGGCACTGCTCGATGGATCCGCAGGTACGACTCGACCGCATTCGGTGACGTGACGATGAGCCATTCCGCATCGCGTGGATTGAGTTGGCGGAGCGCCGACGCCCCTTCTTCGACAGCGACGATCTCGATGAGGGGTACGAGTACCGGGTGGGCGCCTCGAGTTGCGAGGAGCGCCTCGAGGAGGGACGACTGGTCGGCCGCTCGCGTCACGACCACGCGTCGACCAGCGAGGGCCGACCGGTGTGTCACGCCTGCGGTGCCCCTGCGGGCTGTCCGAGCACCGCCTGCAGTGTGCGCGCGAGGCCTGCTGCCGATGCCGCGTCAGCGTCGCGAACGCCGGCGAGCGACACCGACTGCCGCACCCACCACGCGCCGCCGTCGTGCCGGCGGTCGGGATCGGCGAGGAATCCGACCAGTGACGTGCCGTCCGAGTACGCACCCACCGGCAGCGAGCATCCGGTGCCCAGCTCGGCGAGGAAGGCCCGCTCGGCCTCGACTGCGGCGCGTGTCGGGGCGTGGTCGACGGCGCCGAGCAGTTCGCCGACGACCGCATCGTCGGCTCGGCACTCGACGGCGACACAGCCCTGGCCGGGCGCCGGCACGAAGGTGGACTCGTCGAATCGCTGCGCGACCTGGTCGGCAAGTCCGAGCGTCTCGAGTGCCGCTACCGCCATCACGATCGAGCCGTCGGCAGGAACCTTGCCGAGCCGGGTGTGGATGTTGCCGCGCAGTTCGACGAAGTGCAGGTCGGGGCGCATCGTCATCAGTAGCGCCCGGCGACGCACCGAGCCGGACGCAACAGTGGCTCCGTGGCCGAGTCGCTCGAGGGCGCTCCCGACGAGCGCATCGGCCGGGTCGCGGCGCGCACAGAATGCACCGATGCGCAATCCTGCGGTCGCTGCGCTGGGAAGATCCTTTGCGCTGTGCACGGCAATGTCGGCCCGTCCGTCGAGCACCGCACGCTGCACGTCCTTCACGAACACGCCCTGGCCGCCCATCGAGTGCAGCGGCTCGTCGGCACGACGATCGCCGAGCGTCTCGACGAGGACGTACTCAACGACAAGCCCGTCGACGGCCGCTTCGAGCGAGGCGCCGACCGCCTCGGCCTGCGTCTTCGCCTGGGCACTGCCACGCGTGGCGATGCGCAGCAGGCGGTCGGCGGGCTCGGACATCGGACCAGCGCTCAATCGAGATCGAACAGATCGCGGATGGCGGCGGCGTTGCGCTCGCCTCGCGGCGTGCCGGCATCGTCCTTGAGGCCCACGGATGCTCGGTGCAGCAACTTGGCGATGATGCCGCGCGTGAGGGCGTCGACGGCTGCACGCTCGCTGTCGTCGAGCGATGCGAGACGCGACGAGACACGCTCGAGCTCGGCGCGCCGCACGGCCTCGGCCCGCTCGTGCAGCTGCGCCACCAGCGGTGCCGCCTGTCGGGCAAGCACCTCGACCTCGTGCCGCCCGACCTCGTCGTCGACGATCTCGCGCACTCGCTGCGACTCGGCCTCGCGAAGCGCCACGCCCTTCGCAGCCCACTCGCGAAGGTCGTCGAGGTTGAGGAGTGTGACGACACCGCACGACGCCACGTCGGGTGCCACGTCGCGTGGCACTGCGATGTCGATGATGAGCAGCGGGTTGTCGGCGGTGCGACCGCACGAGTCGACGAGCTCGCGGTCGATCAGCACCGAGCCGGCTCCGGCACATGTGACGATGATGTCGGCCTGCGGCGCCTCCGACGGCAGTGCCGACAGCGCCACCGCACGGCCAGCGACCCGCTCGGCCAGTTCTCGTGCCCGCGACTCGGTGCGGTTCACGATGACGACATCGGCGGCGGCACTGCTGAGGGCCATGGCGACACCGTCGCCCATTGCCCCGGCACCGACGACAAGCGCTCGGCGACCGGCCAGCGAACCGAGTCGCTCGGCCGCCATCTCGACCGCTGCATGGCTGACTGATGCCGTGTGCTGGCCGATCGTGGTCTCGGTGCGGGCTCGCTTCCCCGTCTCGAGCGCGTGGCGGAACAGCAGGTTGAGCCGTCCGCGGGCCGTGCCCTCGAGCCGCGCCGTCTCCCACGCTCTGCGCACCTGCCCCAGGATCTCGCTCTCGCCGAGTACCGCCGACTCGAGTCCGGCCGCCACGGCGAAGAGGTGTCGCACTGCCACGGCGTCGTGCTCGACATAGAGGTGATCGCGCAGTTCGTCGGTGCGGAGTCCGCCCACCTCGCACAGCACATCGCACACGTCGTCGTGCGCGCCGTGGAAACGCTCGGCCACGGCGTACACCTCGGTGCGATTGCACGTGCTGAGGATGACGACCTCGCTGAGATTCGATCGCGACATCAGCGACATCGATGCCTTCCGCAGGGTCTCGCCTGCGAGCGAGACACGCTCGAGCAGGTCGAGCGGTGCGGTCCGGTGGTTGACCCCGATGACGACGATGTTCATCGCAGAGTTCCTACGCCGTGGCCGATCGCTGCGGGATGCGGCCGTCGACCTGCGTGCCGGTGCCGATCCGACGCTGCTCGTGGTAGCTGAGGATCTGCAACTCGACCGCCAGGTCGACCTTGCGCACCTCGATCGACCGCGGCACGGCCAGCACCGTCGGCGCGAAGTTGAGGATGCTGGTGACACCTGCGGCGACGAGTCGTTCGGCAGCGTCCTGTGCGGCGGCGGCGGGCGTGGCCACGACGCCGATGTTCACCCCGCGTGCGGCGACGATCTGGCCGAGTTCGTCGATGTGGCGGACTCGGACGCCGCCGATGACACTGCCCACCTTCGCCGGGTCGACGTCGACGATGCCGGCCACCGGGTAGCCGCGCTGCCCGAAGCCGCCGTATCCGGCGAGTGCCTGTCCGAGATTGCCTGCGCCGACGATGACGACCGGCCAGTCGTGCGTGAGACCGAGTTCGCGGCGGATCTGGTAGACGAGATAGTCGACCTCGTAGCCCACGCCGCGGGTGCCGTAGCTGCCGAGATAGCTGAGGTCCTTGCGGACCTTGGCCGCATTCACGCCGGCCAGTTCGGCGAGCCGGTCGCTGGCGATGCTGTCGACGCCCTCGTCGGACTGCTCGCCGAGGATCCGCAGGTAGACCGGCAGGCGCGAGACCGTGGCCTCGGGAATGCGGCGCCGAGCACGATCGGGGGCCATACGTCGGCACGCTATTCGCTCGTGCATTCGTTCACAAAGCCTGCCTCGGCGTTCTTCTGTGACGTCCGCCTACGCTCGGCGGACAATGGACGCAGCCCTCGCCGCCGGTGCCACGCTCGTCGCCATTGCCTTTGCGCTCAGCACCGCCGACCGCTTCGGCAGGCGTCGCAGGCCCCACGAGCTGGCGTGGTCGGTGTCGCTCGCCCTGTTCGCTGTGGGTGCCGCCGCCCTCTGGTGGGCCGAGTCCGATCGCTGGACGCTCGGCACCTTCCGCGTCTTCTATGCGGCGGGTGCCGTGCTCAACGTCCCGTGGCTGGCGCTCGGCACGGTCTACCTGCTGGCAGGCGAGCGCATCGGCCGACGCGTGCAGCACTGGCTGGTGCTGGCCAGCGGCTTCGCTGCGGGTGTCGTGCTGGTGTCGCCGGCCCGGGTGGCTGTCGATGGTGGCGAACTGCCGTCGGGTCGCGATGTCTTCGGTGCCGGCCCCCGTGCGCTGGCGGCGATCGGCAGCGGCGTTGCCGCGCTCGTCATCATCGCCGGTGCGCTGTGGAGCGCATGGCGTGTCGTCCGCCGCAGGTCGCCGTCGCTCGGCGCGACACGGCTGGTGCAGTCGCCAGGCCGACTCGTCGGCGGCAATGTGCTGATCGCTGTCGGCACTCTGGTGCTGAGTGCGAGCGGATCACTCGCCGGCCGGCTCGGCAAGGACCGGGCCTTCGCCGTGACGCTGCTGGTGGGCGTGTGCGTGCTGTTCGCTGGCTTTCTCGTGGCCACCGCAGGCGCTGCCCGCCGGAGCGCGCAGCCCGACACGGCGGCGACGACGGCGACTACGACGAATGCGGCGACCGCTCTGGTGCAGCAACCGTCAGGTGAGACCGCGCCGTAGCACCTTGCCATTCGCGTTGCGCGGCAGCGCATCGACGAACACCACCTTCGAGGGGCACTTGTAGCGCGCGAGGTGATCGAGGCACCAGGCCACGAGCGTGTCCTCGTGCACTGCGGCGCGAGTGACCACGTAGGCCTTCACTGCCTCACCGGTGTGCGGATGCGGCACGCCGATGACGGCGGCCTCGGTGACTGCGGGGTGCTCGGCCAGCACTTCCTCCACCTCTGCCGGGTACACATTGAAGCCGCTCACGAGGATGAGGTCCTTGGCTCGGTCGACGAGGTAGAGGTTGCCGTCGCTGTCGCTCACGGCGATGTCGCCGGTGCGCAGCCATCCATCGTCGGTGAGCACGCGCCGGGTTGCGTCGGGGTCGTCGAGGTAGCCGGCGAACACATTGGGGCCCTTCACCCACACCTCGCCCGGGTCTCCCTCGAGCGCGTCGCGTCCTTCCTCGTCGACGAGGCGCACCTGCATGCCGGCCAGCACCCGGCCGACGGAGCCGATCACCTGTGGCCGACCCGCCGACGACGTGACCACCGGACTCGCCTCGGTGAGCCCGTAACCCTCGAAGAGCACCAGGCCGAAGCGTTCGCGCAGGCGGCGCATCGCCTCCTCGGGCATCTTGGCCGCACCCGTCAGCGCAAGGCGCACGCTGGCGAAACTGTCGGCGGGTGCCGAGTCGAAGTGGCTGAATGCCAGCCACATCGCCGGTGCGCCGGGCATCACGGTGACATGCCGCTCGCGGATGGTGTCGAGCGCTGTCGACGGATCGAAGCGCTGCACCAGCACGATGGTGGCACCGCGGGCGAGGCTGAGGCCGAGCACCACGTTGAGTCCGAAGATGTGGTGCAGCGGCAGCACGCCGTACACGACGTCGGATCCGTCGATGTCGGCACCCGCCGAGCGCCCCTGCTCGATGTTCGAGAGGAGGTTGCCGTGGGTGAGCATCGCAGCCCTCGGCGCGCCAGCGGTGCCGCTGGTGAACATCAGTGCAGCGAGATGTCCGTCGTCGACATCGACCGACGCCAGCGGTGCGGCAGCGAGGAGGTCGTCGAACGTGGCGTCGATCACGAGATCGGGCTCGCCGACGACGTGCTCGGTGAGCACCACGGCGCGGACCGACGGCACCTGTGCCCGATCGATCCGCGACCACGCTGCGGCGGCGACCGGATCGACGACGACCACGACCGGCCTCGACGCTGACACCTCGCGGGCGATCTCGGGCGCTGGGCTTCCCGGATTGAGCGGCACCGCCACGGCGCCGAGCCCGATCGTGGCGAGGTACGAGTCGACGAAGTAGCGCCCGTTGCCGCACAGCAGGACGACACGGTCGCCGTCGCCGACGCCCAGTGCGGCCAGTCCGCCGCGAACTCGCGCCACCTGCTCGCGCAGTTCGCCGTAGGACGTGGTGCGTCCCCTGCTCACGATGGCGACCCGGTCGGCCGGGTGTGAGTCGATGATGTTCGCGAGGTTGGCCATGCCGAGTGCGGACGACGCGTTCCGGGAGCGGGACGGCGACGTGCCCGCGTGCACGCTAGTCGGGTGTCAGAGACGCACGAGCGAGACGATGCCCGCCACGAGGATCGCCGCGAGGAGAAGGCCGAGGGCGAGTGTGGTGGCCGGGCGCATGTCGGCCAACCTACTCGTCGAGCGCACCGAGGCGTCTGCCAGCCGCTGTTCGCTCAGCGCGGCGGGCCGGGTCGCAGCGTCACCGGCGACGCGGCGACGGGTGCCGAGCCGCCCGCCAGCACCTGCAGCGTGACGTGCTCGCCGGTGGCGAGGCGCAGTTCGTCGGCCGCCGAGCGTCGGCCGGCCACCAGTGCCACCATGCCGTAGGGATCGACTGCCGCTGCGATTGCACCGGTGCTTGCTGGTGAGGTGTGGTTCGTCCCGTGCCATTCGGCGACGCGGACGACTGCCTCGGTGCCGGAGCCCACGGTCACCTGCACCTTGATCGTCGTGCCGGCAGCTGCGGCGTCGATGCCGAGATCGTCGGGGCCGACATTCAGCTGGCAGTCGCCGAGATGATTCACCCAGAGCACCTCGCCGACCACTGCGCCGTCGGCGCCCTCCTGCGGCAGCGGGATGACGGCCGGCAGCAGCGACTCGGCGGCGACGAGGTCGCCGAGGTCAGCGAGGTCGACGCCATTGCAGAGCAGCGATGCCGCTGGCGCCAGCACATCGCGTACGGCGAGCCGACTGCCCGGCGACACCAGGTGGTGCGCTGTTGCCGACAGCACCACGGCTCGCTCGGCGCCGCCTGCCATTGCCGCCGCTGGGGCCAGCAGTCCGTTGTCGGGTCCGACGAGGATCCCGGCACCGTCGGCGATCTCGATGGCCACATAGGGGCGGTCGGTCGCCGGATCGACCGCAGCGAGGATCACGCCCGATGGCACGTAGCCGATGGCCCGGGCGAGGGCGAGGCTTCCGCCGCGGACGTCGTAGGGCGCGATGGCGTGCGTGAGATCGATGACGGTGGCGTGTGGCGCCGCATCGCGGATGATCGCCCGCACCACGCCCACTGTGTCGGAGCCGGGTCCGAGATCGCTGAGGAACGACACGGTGTCGAATCGGCGGCCCACGCCGTGAACCTACCGTCGGGTGCCGACGCCGTCGCCACGAAGAGGTGGGCGGAAAAACGCAGAGGGCCGGTGCCAACCCCCCGATGGCACCAGCCCTCTTCGGCGCAGCCCTTGCGGGGCGCGACGCGCAGGTGATCACTCACCTAGTCGGTCGAAACGACCTAGGTAGAGACTACGCCGCGACCGACCCGTGAGAAAAGGGTCACATCAGAAATTTCTGACCGATCGAGCACGGCGGCCGACCGCCTGCCGCCCCCGTCAGGACCGGCCGAGTTCGATGCTGCGCCGGGTTGCTGCCGCCACGGCCTCGATGAAGGCCGAGCGCACGGCCTGCTCTTCGAGCACGCGCAGGCCGGCCGCCGTGGTGCCGCCCGGCGAGGTCACCATTGCCCGCAGGGCAGCCGGATCTCCCCGATCGCGCAGCAGGGCCGCCGAGCCGACGAGCAGCTGGGCGACGAGCGCCTCGCACGTGGCGCGTGGCAGGCCTGCTACCACGCCGGCATCGGTGAGGGCCTCGGCGACGAGGAACAGGTAGGCGGGTCCGCTGCCGGCAAGACCGGTGACGGCATCGAGGTGCTGCTCGCCGACGCGCACCACCGTGCCCACCGAACCGAGGATCTCCTCGGCCCAGTCGAGGTCGCCGTCGGTGGCTCGTCGGCCGGCTGCGATGGCTGCTGCGCCCTCGCCGACCAGCGACGGGGTGTTGGGCATCGCCCGCACGACAGCGGCGGCGCCCGCTGCGGCCTCGAGCGTCTCGAGCGTGACCCCGGCCGCGATGCTGAGCACGCGCTGCGCCCCGGCGTGCACGGCGGCCGCAGTGGCGGCGGCCGCGTCGTGCGGCTTCACGGCGATGACCGCCGACTCGAGCGACAGTCCGTCGAGCGAGGGCCGCAGTTCGACGCCCGGAAACATTGCCGCCAGCTGCTCACGCCGCGCTGCCAGAACTTCGATCACGGCGAGGTGGGCGGGTTGCCAGCCAGCTCCGAGCAGGCCGCCCACGAGCGCTGCTCCCATGTTGCCGCCACCGATCACCCCGAGCCGCACAGCCATGCCCGCAGGCTACGCCCGACAGCCCGACCCGATCGGGTGCGGGTGGGTGACGCGACTTCCCCGACGCCGCCACCCACCCGCACCGTGCTGTGCGCACGGTGCAGGCGTCGCCGGCAAGACACGAGTCACCGCCACGACACGAGTCGTCGGCAACGACGTGTCGGCGGGGCGGTCAGCCGGCGGCGAACTTGCTGGCGAAGGCCAGCCGCACCAGCGACGGGAACGCCTGCTCGACGTACGAGTACAGCGAGCCGACCACCCGGTCGAGCTCGGCCTCGGTGACCGCCGAGAGCGGCAGCTCGCCCCGCAGGAAGAGGGCGTCCTCTGCCCCGATCGAGAAGTGGGCGCCGACGAGCCGGTCATTGCGCCGTAGTGCTGCCTCGAACACCAGCGCTGCGTTCTCCGGCGGGGCGGGCAGCACGTACACCTCGTAGCGGAGCGTCCGCTGGCCGAGCGTGATCCAGATGGTGATGTGGTCCTTCTCCTCGCCCTTCAGGCGCACGTACCACCGCGGCTCGGCCGACTCGCCAGGCTCGCCGCGCTCGATCGCCTCGAACATCGGGTTCACGGCGGCGAAGCCGGCCAGCCACGTGTCGATCGACAGCTCGTAGGCGGCCAGTGACGGCGGGAGGTGATAGTCGGACATGCCGCTGGATCAGCCGCAGGCCACGAGCTCGCGGGCCAGCAGGTCGCCGTAGGTGCGGCGCAGCCTCGTGGCCGCCGCACGCCACGTGTAGCGACGCGCCTGCTCGGCACCCTCGGCGCCCATCAGCGCGGCGCGGCCCGGCCGGTCGAGGATCTCGCCGAGGTAGCGGGCGAACACCGCCGGATCGCGGTCGTCGACGAGGTAGCCCGTCCGGCCGTGCTCGACCAGCGTCAGCAGTCCGCCCACTGCGCTGGCCACGACGGGCACTCCGCATGCGGCGGCCTCGAGGGCCACCAGTCCGAAGCTCTCGCTGCGGCTCGGCACCACCACGGCGTCGCTGGCCCGGTAGTAGGTGGACAGGATGTGATGGGGCTGGGGCGGCACGAACCGCACCTGGGCGGTGAGGCCGAGTTCGTCGACGAGGGCGCGCAGTCGGCTGGCCTCGGCGTCGCCGTCCTGCCCGCTGGCGCCGCCGACGACGAGCAGCAGGGCATCGCTGCGACCCAGTTCGGCGAGCGCCCTCACGGCCACATCGGGACCCTTCAGCGGCTGGATGCGGCCGACGAACAGCAGCACCGGCGAATGCTCGGGAAGGCCGAGTGCCCGCCGGGCCCCGCCACGGTCGCCCGGGGTGAAGAAGGCGTGCTCGACACCGGGCGACACGATCTCGACGCGGCCACGCGGCTGCCCGTAGAGGCGGAGCAACTGGCTCTCCTCTTCGGTGCAGTTGACGCAAATGGCGTCGGCGCATCCGAGGATCTCCTGCTCGGCATCGTGGCGCCACTGCGACTCGGCGTCGCCGCCCTCGGCCTTCACCTTCGCCAGCGTGTGGAAGGTCGTGACGAAGGGGATATCGAGGGCGTGCTTGATGCGATGGGCGACGAGGCCGCTGAGGAAGTAGTTGGCGTGGACGAGATCGGCCGGGAACTCGCTGCGCAGGTGGCGCATCACCCGGTCGCCGAACTCGGGCAGCACCTCGGGCAGGTGCTCCTTGGCAAGGTCGAACTCTCCAGCGGTGACGTGCACCACGCGGTGGTTGGGCTCGACCATCACCATCTCGGGCTGGGCAGCCGAGGTGCGCCGGGTGAAGGTGGTGCACTCGACGCCCGCCTGCGAGAGCGCCGACACCAGTTCGCGCACGTACACGTTCATGCCGCCGCTGTCGCCCGAGCCCGGCTGGGCCAGGGGCGAGGTGTGGAGAGAGAGCACGGCTACGCGCTGCACAGGGTGCAGAACGCTAGCGAGGGACGGGGGATTCCCGTCGGGTCGTGCTCCGCCATCGCCCCGACCAGCGGCTCGGCCGGCGGGGGCCATCGGGGGCCTGTACGGGCCGGTGGGCCGCTGCGTCCGGGCGTGCCGGATGGCCGAGGGGAGTCGGCTGGTGCGACACTTGGGCCATGGGTACCTCGAAGCGGGCGACGGTGCGCGCCCTGCGACCGCTGCGCGACTTCCTGCACACCGAGGCCGCCGGCGGCACGCTGCTGGTGGGCGCAGCGACGGTCGCCCTCGTATGGGCGAACTCGCCATGGCGAGACAGCTATCGCGAGGTCTGGGACACCATGGCGGCAGTGTCGATGGGCAGCGTCGGCCTTGCGCTCGACCTGCGCCACTGGGTGAACGACGCTGCCATGACCCTGTTCTTCCTCGTCGTCGGTCTCGAGATCCGACGCGAGACGGCCACCGGCCACCTCGCCGAACGCCGAGCTGCGGCACTGCCGCTGGCGGCAGCGGTGGGCGGCATGGCGGTGCCGGCACTCCTCTATCTCGCCATCGCGGGGCGAGACGCAGCGCAGGGCTGGGGCGTGCCGATGGCCACCGACATCGCGCTCGCCGTCGGCGTGCTCGCCCTCGCCGGCTCGCGTGTCCCGCAGTCGCTGCGCGCCTTCTTGCTGGGCCTCGCAGTCGTCGACGACATCGGCGCCATCATCGTGATCGCCGTCTTCTACTCGAAGGGCACCGAGCTGCAGTGGCTGGGCCTGGCAGCAGCGGCGCTGGCCGTCACGCTGGGGATTCGGCGGGCCGGCGTGCAGCGCATCGTCGTCTATGTGGCGCTCGGCATCGTGCTGTGGATCGCACTTCACGAGGCAGGCGTGCATCCCACGCTCGCCGGTGTTGCGATGGGCCTGCTGGCGCCTACAACGCCGCGCCCGAGCACCGACCTGGTCGATGCCGACGATCTCGACGCGGCGGGCGGTGATGGCACAGCGGAGTCGTTGCCGATGACCGCCGAGGCTGCGCGACTCGAGGTGCAGCGCGCACGCGCATCGGTGAGCACCGTCGAGTGGCTGCAGCATGTGCTGCACCCGTGGACGAGCTACCTGGTCGTGCCGGTCTTCGCGCTCGCCAACGCCGGCATCGAGGTGTCGGGCGAGAGCCTGCGCAGTGCCGCCTCGTCGACGCTCACATGGGGCATCGTCGTCGGACTCCTCGCCGGCAAGCCGCTCGGCGTCGTGCTGATCTCGCTTGCCGCCATCCGCAGCGGCGTGGCGAGCCGGCCAGATGGCACCTCGCTGCGCCACCTCGCCGGCGCCGGCGCAGCTGCCGGTATCGGCTTCACCGTGGCACTGTTCATCGCCGAGCTGGCCTTCACCGACGAGGCGCAGCTCACCGACGCGAAGATGGGCATCCTCGTGGCCTCGGTGCTGAGCGGTCTCGTGTCGCTCGCCGTGCTGCGACGTGCACCTGCCGACGGCTGACGCCGGTCAGTCGTCGGCGAGCAGGCTTGCGGGATCGGCCTCGCCGTCGCGATAGCGGCGCACCAGCTCGGCGCTCAGCGCATCGATGCGCTCGAAGAGGGCCTTGCGCTCCGACGAGCGCTGCGACTCCCACTCGGCAAGACGCCGCTCGTACTCGGCGAGTTCGCCGTCGTCGAGGTCGCCGATCTCGGTACCGCCCGCTGCTGCACACAGCGAGTCGAGTTCGAGTGCCAGCGGGTGGCCGCTGAAGTCGTCGGCGGGCCGCGGCGGACGGGCCGTGCCGCCGACGAGGTGCGAGCTGAGGATGGTGGAGAGCTCGCCCGTGATGTCGCCCGACGCCTCGCCGCCACTGCGGCGCGCCCGCTCGGCTCGCACCAGGTCGAGCCGCACCTGCGCGAGTCGACGCACATAGCTGACGACATCATCGCTGCGCTGCAGTTCGGCGCGCAGCGAGCGCAAGTCGGCAAGCGACAGGTCTTTCGGATCGTCCGTCATCGTCATCCTCCACTCACCGGCGGGAGCACCGCCACCTCGTCGTCGGCCGCCACATGATCGCCGGGTTCTGCTGGCTCGCCATTCACCCATACCCGGCAGCTGGCCAGCACCTCGCGGAACGGGTTGCCGTAGGCAGCGATCGCCTGCTGCAGGACGTCGCCAACCGTGACGCCCTCGAACCGTGCCTGCTGCACGCCGGCTGCCTCGCGGGCTGAGGCGAACAGTCGGAGCACCGCCATGGGCACAGCGTAGTGGTCGGCTGTGCCGGGTACCCTCGCCGCGGTGGCTGCACCCGGCAACGACGATCGTCTCGAGGGCGGGCCGACCGACAGCATGGGGCAGCACGGCGACGCGTTCACCGTCGAGGTGGTGCGATCGGCACGGCGCAAGCGCACGGTCGGGGCCCAGTTGCGCGGCAGCGTGCTCCGCGTGTCCGTGCCTGGCTGGATGTCGCGGGCCGATGAGCGTCGTTGGGTCGAGCAGATGACCGAGAGCTTCCGGCGCCGGACGCGGGCCGAGCGTCTCGACCTGCCGCGCCGCGCGGCGCGTCTTGCGTCGACCTACGGGCTGCCGACTCCGGCGCAGGTGTCGTGGAGCGACTCGATGACGGCGCGGTGGGGCAGCTGCTCGCCCGAGCGTCGAACGATTGCCATCAGCACGCGGCTGGCGCCGTTTCCCGACTGGGTGGTCGACTCGGTCATCATGCACGAGCTGTGCCATCTCGTCGTCCCGCACCATGGTGCCGAGTTCTGGGAGCTGGCCAACCGGTACCCGAAGATGGAGCGGGCGATCGGCTACCTGATGGCGAAGTCCGAGCACCCGGTCGACGGTGATGCTCGCGGCGATGCCGGACCTGGTGACGGCGCTGACGACGTCGATCTCGACGGGGATTGACCGGCGCGGCGTTCGACGCGCAGCGGGGGCCGGGCACGGCGCGTGCCGCACCCGGCTCCCGGTGCGCGTGACCCGTCGCCAGGCGGCAGGTCATCACCGCGGGCCTCTCCCGCCCGCAGGGTGTGCATCGGCCGATCACCCGTCGAACTCAACGGTGATCATCAGTACGTCTCCCCGGTCGTGCGTGACGGCCGTGCATGGTGGCCCGTGCTGTCGGCCGGGATGCCGGTCGGCGGGTCGGTGCGTCACTCCGGTAACCTTCCGTCTTCGTGGGAACTGCAAAGCGCGAACGACAGAAGGCCAACCGCCAGGCTCGACTCGAGCAGCTCGCCCGTGAGGCGCGTGTGCGCAAGTCGAAGCGGGTCGGCATGCGCACCTCGATCGTCGTGCTGCTCGTCGTTGGCGTCGTGGCCGCCGTCTATTTCGTCGGTGGCGACGACAGCCCCGAGAGCAGCACCGGCACTGCTGTCACCATCGACACCACCGAAACTGGCGACACCACCGTCGTCTCCGATCCTGCGCCCACATGCCCGACCAGCACGACAGTGCCGGGCTCGGCGGCGACCGCCTCCACCCCGGCTCCCACCACCACGATCGCCTATGCGAAGCCGGCCGTGCAGATTCCCGCCGCGATTCCCACCGAGTTGCAGGTGACGACGCTGAAGGACGGTACGGGCCCCGCCGCCAAGACCTGCGACGAGCTGCTGGTGCACTACGTCGGTGTCCGCTCGGCCGACGGTGTCGAGTTCGACAACAGCTACGACCGCGGCTCGGCGTTCCCCGTCACCCTCGGGGTCACCTCGCTGATCCAGGGATGGACCGATGGCCTCGTCGGGGTGCAGGCCGGCGGCCAGTACCAGCTCGACATCCCCGCCAGCCTCGCCTACGGCGACGTCGGCTCGGGCGACGTCATCAGGCCGGGCGATGCGATCACCTTCGTGGTCGACATCGTCTCGGTCACTCCCGCCGCCTAGTCGGCTCGCCGCACCGTGCGGCCGCTCGGGCCCGTCAGGGCAGGTCGCCGTGCACTTCGGGCTGGCCGACCGTCTCCCACGCCGTTCCCGAACGCACCAGCGCGTCGCCGGTGCGCAGCACGGCGAATGCCGTGTTCGCGAGCTTGCGGGTGCGATGCAGGCGCTCGGGCGACCAGTGCTCGGCCTCGGTCACCAGTGCCAGGCCGGGGATGAGTCCGAGGCCCAGGGTGAAGGCGCCGCCGCGCTGATCCACCATCGGATCGCACAGTGCGGCCGCGCTGCCCGCCACCGCCGTCACCACGCCACCGGCCGACAGCACCGCTCGGATCGCGTCGTACAGCGGGGTGTCCTTCAGCACCGAGCGCAGGTGCATCGGCTGGTCGCCCACCAGCCACACCGCCCGTGCACCGTCGAGCGACCTTGCCGCCGATGCCTCGAGTGCCTCGCCGCGTCGCAGCACCATCAGCGCCTCGATGTCGACGCCCATCCGCTCGCCCCACGTCATTGCCGCAGCGACGAGGCGCTCGGGATGCTCGTAGGCGTCGGCGGTCGGCAGCACCACCACCGACGTGGCGTGAGCGGCACTGATCAGGCGCCGGTCGAGGTCGTCGTTCGCGGTGAACGGTCCGCCGCCCTGCAATGCCACGATGCCGGTCATGGCCCGAGCGTAACCCCCGTGCCTGCGTGCCGTGTTGCGCCGGTCGTCGCTCGTCAGCCGTCGAGCAGCACCGACGCGAGGTGGTCGACCTCGGCATCGGTGACACCGAAGTCGCGCACCATGCCGCGGATCGATCCGTGTCGCCCGTTCACCGTGGCGATGATGCGGCGCATCGCCTCGGGCACCGAGGCGAGGAACGATGCGGGTGCGTCGTCGAGCCGCTTGCTCAGCTCGGGTGCCGAACGGCGCGCCCACTCGCGCATGCGGTCGGTTGCCTCCGAGGTGAGCGCATAGTCGGCGACGATGATCTCGTCGGGTACGCCCAGTGCGCCGAGCACCATCATCGACAGCACGCCGGTGCGGTCCTTGCCCGCGGCGCAGTGGAACACCGCTGGCAGTACCTCGGCCTCGCACAGGTGGCTGAAAGCGCGGGCGAACCGGTCGGGTGTGCCGTCGAGCATGTCGAGATACGCCCACTCGAGGAAGTCCGCCGGCTCGCGGGTGGCGATCTCGTCGCGCTCGAGGCCGTGCCAGGTGGAGTCGATCACCGGCACATGGTGGAAGGTGATCGGGTGGTACTCGAGCGGGAAGCGTCCGTAGTTGGTGATCTCCTGCTCGGTGCGCAGGTCGATCACCGTGCGCAGCTGCAGACCGCGCACCACCTCGAGGTCGGCCGGTGTCAGCCGGTACAGCCCGTCGGCGCGGAACAGCGTCCGCCAGCGGATCGAGCGTCCGTCGGCGGTGGGGTAGCCACCGAGGTCGCGGAAGTTGTGCACCGCATCGAGTGCGACCAGTCGCTGCGGATGCCGCGTGGCCGCCAGCAGGTCGTGCAGTTCGTGGTCGGGCGACATCTGCGTCACAGGCCGCTGGCTGCGTCGAGTGCCGAGCGCAGCGTGTCGACCAGCTGGTCGATCTCGCCCTCGCTGACACCGAACTGCGGCGCCACCATCACGGCGTCGGCGACGGGTCCCGAGCCGGCCGGGTACACCCACAGGTCGCGCTCGAGTGCGGCGCCCACCACGGCATCGCGGCTGACAGTGATCTCGATGCCGTAGAACAGGCCGCGGCCGCGGATCTCGACCACCGACGGATGGTCGCCCAGCGCGGCGCGCAGGCGACTGCCCAGCACCTCGCCCATCGATGCGCTGCGCTGCACCAGCTGCTCGCGGCGCACGATCTCGAGCACCGTCGCCCCCGCCGCGCAGGCGGCGTCGTTGCCCGTGAAGGTGAAGTACATGAACCCCGAGCCCACCAGTGGCTCGGCGATGCGGTCGTGAGCGGCGACGGCACCGAGTGGCACGTACCCGCCGCCGAGTCCCTTGCCGCCGACGATCACGTCGGGTTCGAACGGGAAGTGCTGGTGGCCGAAGTTGCGGCCGGTGCGGCCGTAGCCGGTCATCACCTCGTCGGCGATCAGCACCACGTCGTGCTCGCGGCACAGGTCGGTGACCGTCTGCCAGTACTCGTCGCTGGCGGTGAGACACGCGCCCGCGGCGCCCGTCATCGGCTCGGCGATGAACCCGGCGATCGTGGCGGGGTCCTCCTGCTCGAACACCTTGGCCACCTGCTCGGCGTCGTCCCACGGCACCTTCGGGAACGGCAGCAGCATCGGCTCGTAGCCCTTCTGCCGTCCGAGGTGACTGGCCGCCGCCATCGTGCCGAGGGTCATGCCGTGGTAGCTGGGGTGGCGGCCGATGATCTTCCACCGATCGGGCCGGCCCTTGGCCACCTGGTAGGCGCGGGCGAGGCGCAGTGCCGAGTCGGTGCTCTCGCTGCCGCCACTGGTGAAGAACACGTGGTCGAACCCCTCGGGCAGCCAGTGCTGGGTGAGTTCGTCGATCAGCGCGAGACGCGACGGCGTCGCCCACAGCGGCACCACATAGCCCATCGGCATCACCCGTGCCGCCGCCTCGGCCACCTCGGTGCGGCCCCATCCGATGTTGCCGACGATGGCACCGGCTGCACCGTCGAGGATGCGCCGGCCCTCTGACGTGATGAGGTACGAGCCCTGGCCGTCGACGATCGTCGGGAATGCGGGCGTGCCTGGCGCTGGCGGCGTGAACGAGTACCGGCGGAAGTTGTCGGCCGGTGAGCCGACAGCGTGGTCGTGCAGAGCGGTCATCGACGCCAGTATCGCACCACCGACGACGCATCCGGCCGGGGTCGCCGCAGTGTCGCGAGCTGTTCACCGGCAGTTCGCGGTCGCCGGTGACCACCGTAGAGTCGGCGCGATGCAGCGGGGGCGACCGACGGTGACCATCGAGTCGGCCGGAGATCCGCGCGTCGCCGAGTTCGCCGATCTTCGTCATCGGCCACCGGGCGGCACCACCGGCCGCATCGCCATCGTCGAGAGCCAGCCGGTCATCGAGCGGCTGATCGGCTCGCGTGTCACGCCCACGTCGTTCCTCCTCACCCCGAGACGCGCCGACGGCCTGGCCGCCACGCTCGCCGCATTTCCCGGGGCGGCGGTGTACGTCGCCGACGACGCGGTGATGGAGCAGATCGTCGGCTTCGATCTCCACCGGGGTGCGCTCGCCGCCTGCACGCTGCCGGATGAGCCCGTCGAGAGTTCGCTCTATGCCGCGTCGCAGCGGATCGTCGTCCTCGAGGGCTCGAACGATCCGGAGAACATCGGTGCGATCGCCCGCTCGGCACGGGCCCTCGGCATCGATGCGATGGTGCTCGATCCCACCTGCGCCACCGCCTACAGCCGTCGTGCCATCCGCGTGAGCATGGGCGAGCTGCTGCACCTTCCGGTGCTGCACGCTTCCGACTGGCCGGCGCCACTCACACGCTTGCACGACCTCGGGTTCGAGACCTGGGCACTGACCCCGCGGCGTGATGCCGACTGCATCTTCGACCTCTCACCGCCACCGCGCGTCGCGCTGATCGCCGGCGCCGAGGGGCCGGGCCTCACGGAGGCGACGCTCAGCGCCGCCACGCGCAGGGTTCGGATTCCGCTGCACGCCGACGTCGACTCACTGAACCTCGGCCACGCCCTCGCCATCGCCATCGCACACGTCAGCGCACCGACCCCACCCGACGCGTGACCGTCGAGCGGCGTGCAACCCCAGGTTGAGTCGAGGGTTCCAGCCGGACGACGCGAGTCCGGGGGCGCCCTCACGGACCTGACGTCACCGTGGCCGGCGTCGTCACGACAGCACGACGCCGTTCGTCACTACCCGTCTACGGTGTGAACGTCGACGCCATCCGGCTCCATGTGCCGCTGCGACCGGTGTAACGGCAACGATCCGGCAGAAGCGGGACCACGGTTACGAGACCCACGACACCGCTACCGGCAC
>JBJOMQ010000003.1:0-31956 GCA_046052275.1 Actinomycetota bacterium
TGTTGATCGACTGGGCGACCGTGAGGAGGCGGTCGTTCGGAATGACGATGAGCGTGTCGACCTTCTCCTTCAGCCGCTGGACGCCGGCATCTGCCTGCACGGCGCGGCGACGACCCTCGAACGAGAACGGCCGGGTGACCACGCCGATCGTGAGCGCACCCATCCCGCGGGCGATCTCGGCGATGACCGGTGCGGCACCGGTGCCGGTGCCACCCCCCTCGCCGGCCGTGATGAACACCATGTCGGCGCCCTTCACCATTTCCTCGATCTCATCGCGGTGCGCCTCGGCGGCGTTGCGGCCGACCTCTGGATCGCTGCCGGCGCCGAGGCCCCGTGTGAGCTCACGGCCGATGTCGAGCTTGACGTCGGCATCACTCATGAGCAGCGCCTGCGCGTCGGTGTTGACCGCCACGAACTCGACGCCCTTCAGGCCGGCGTCGATCATCCGGTTCACGGCGTTCACGCCGCCGCCGCCGACGCCGATCACCTTGATGACGGCGAGATAATTCTGTGGAGCGCCGGCCATCAGGTGAACCTCCGTAGGGTCGGGCGATGGGTACTCGGGAGTAGTTCGTCCTGGCCGCGGCCTCCCGCGGTCGTTGTGGGGGCAAGCCTACCCACGGGAGGCACCCGGATTCGGGTATACCTCCGCAGAGCACTGCGGGCGCGGACTCCGGATGCGGGTCAGCCGCGCACGACGCCGATCTGGGCCGTCGAGACGTCGAGCGCCACCACCCCCGCAAGACCGCCCCGCACCTGGCTCAGCAGCCGTGCCAGCTTGTCGTCGAGGTCGTCGGCCGAGCCGAGCCGCACCGCCACCCCACCGACGAGTTCCATCGTCAGCGTGCCGGTGACGGCATCGAGTCCCACCGACTGGGTGATGGCCCGCACTTCCGCCGGCAGCACCTGTACCAGGGTCGCCGCCGAGGCGTAGGGCGTTCCCGCATACTGGCCGCGGGACGTGTCGGGATGGCTGCCGGTGATCGGCATGTACGCCACCGGCTGGCCGTCGAGCACGTCGAGAACCCGGCCCTGAACGTCGATCACCCGCCAGCGCCCGTCTCCTCCCCGAAACGTGGCGAGTGCCCGCCGCTCGCGGATGTCAATCACCACGGTGTGCGGGAACTGCGGGTCGACTCGCACTCGCTCGACCCACGGCAGGGCGGAGAGCACGGCCTCGATCTCGCCGGTGTCGATGAGCAGCACCGGCTCGCCCTCCAGGTCTGTGATGACGGCATCGAGCGCGGCAGCATCGGTGTAGACCGCCCCATTGACGCGCACCTCCGTCACGCCGAACATCGGAGAGGCAACGACGCCGACCGCGATCAGCAGCATCACCACCAGCCCGACGATCGCCCCTACGACGACGAGCCGACGGCTCTGCGCCTGGCGGCGTACCGCGGACCGGCGTGCACGCACCCGCGGGTCGATGGTCCCGCTGCGGGCCGCTCGCGTTGGAGCACGCTCGGCCGTTCCGAACCCCTCGTCCTTGTCGCCGATGTAGATCGTGTTGGGATCGAGTTCCGGCACCTCGGGGCTGCCGTCGAGATCGATGTCAGGAGCAGCGATCTCGTCGTCGAGGTAGCCGATGTCGGGACCCTCATCGTCGGTGATGACGATCGTCGTGCGTCCGAAGAAGGCCTTGCCAGTGGGGAGTTCCTCCTCGCGGAAGGGCGCCAGCATCTCGCCGGTCTCCTGGTCGACGGCAACCACGCCCACGTGGCCGATCGGAATGGCGACCTCGCGCAGGCCAGCCGCCTCGTCGGATGCGTCGCCATCGGATGCCGCGTGCCCCGCCAGCTCGACGGCTGTCTCGTCGTCTGACCAGTCTGGAGTGCCGTTCGATTCTGGCGAGCCCGATTCAGGTGAGCCCGATACCGGTGAGCCCGACACCGGTGAGCCCGATACCGGTGAGCCCGATACCGGTGAGCCCGGTGCAGAGCCGACAGCGCCCGACATCGCTCCCGGCGAGCCGCCATCCGACGCGGCCCCCGCAGAGAGGCCATCCGGAGCCGGCGTCCGGCCCCCACCAGCGGACTCGAGCGCAATGGGCCGAGTCGCGTCGCCGTCATCACTGCCGAAGACGGGAGCCCCGAGCCAGTCGATGCCGGTCTCAACCGGGACGTCTGCCACGGGCGGCACATCGTTCCCGGACGCGCCGGCGTCACTGCCGTCAGCGAGCTGCTCCGTGGCATCGAGCGGGGCCGTGGGGTCGGCGTCTGGTCCTGCGCCGAACAGCTGCAGCAACTCGTCGAGGGGCACATCGGGCACGGGCACAACTCCCGCCTCGTCGGCATCGCCGAACGAGTTGAGAAGCGCTTCGAGCTCGGGGTCGCGACCGTCTCCGGAGTCTGCCGAAGTCACAGGACAACCCCAGTGGGCTGCTCATCGGATGCGTCGTCGAATCCAAGAAGCCGGATCTCGCTGCGCAGCAGGTGCCCCGAGTGGTCGAGCACTGCGGCGCGCACCAGTTCCATGAGCGACCGGACATCGGCTGCGGTCGCCGACTCGGACGCCTGGATGAAGTTCGCATGCTTGTCGCTGACCTGCGCACCGCCGACGCGCCGGCCACGGAGCCCGCACGCGTCGATCAGCTGCGCCGCGGCGAGCTCACCTGGGCGCGGGTTGACGAAGACTGACCCTGCGTTCTGCCCGCCCGGCTGGTGCTCGCGTCGCCAGTGGACGATCTCGGCGAGAGTTCGCTCTCCCGCGTCGCGTGCAGCGGAGGGATCGTGCTCCAGTCGCAGCGTTGCAGCGACGACCACCTGATGGTCGGCAAGGTCACTGCCGCGGAACCGCAGTCCGAGCCGGTCTGCGGGCACCTCTGCGGCAATGCCGCGGCGAAGGTCGACGATCGACGCCGTGCGCAGCGATGCCGCCGTGTCGCTGCCGTGGCCACCGGCATTCATCCGCACGGCACCGCCGACGCTGCCCGGCACGCCGACCGCCCATTCGAACCCCACCAGTCCCGCTGCCACCGTCCGCCGGGCCAGCACCGGCAGCGCCACTGCCCCACCAGCACGGACCTCGGCCCAGCCGCCGGCCGCCTCGCCAACGGAAATGCGATCGCTCTCACCGGCGATCTCGCTGATCGTCACCACCACGCCGCAGAAGCCGTCGTCGGCGACCAGCAGGTTCGAACCGCGTCCGATCACCGCCACGGGAAGGTCGAGCCGCGCCACGACCTCGCCGACCAGCATCAGCTCGGCCAGCGTGCGCGGCGAGGCCAGCACCGCCGCTGGTCCGCCCACCCGATAGGTCGTCATCGGAGCCAGTGGCACGTCGGTGGATGCACACCCACCCAGTGACGCTGCTGCCTCACGCAGCCGGCCGGCGAGGTCGGCCCCGCAGCGCGCCGCCGTCACCGAGCACTCTCCCGACGTCGTTCGACCTCGTCGGGGAGGGACGCAATGTCGCCGCAGCCCATCGAGATGCACACGTCACCCGGGCGCAGCGACGTGGCGAGGTACTCGACGAGGTCAGTCCGCCGAGGCAGCCACACCACTCGCGCCGACGGATGCCGGTCGAGCACCGCATTGACGACAAGCTTCCCTGTCACTCCAGGTATCGGCGTGGTTCCCGATGCATAGATGTCGGTGAGGACTACAAGGTCAGCGTCAACAAAGGCATCGGCGTAGTCACGCCACATCGCCTCCATTCGGTTGTAGCGGTTCGGCTGGAACACGGCGACAACGCGTTTCCAGTCGTCGCCACTCGTCCGCGCTGCACCCAGCACTGCGGCAATCTCCGACGGCAGGTGCGCGTAGTCGTCCACGAGTGTGATGCCGTCGACAACGGCTCGGACGTCGAAGCGCCGGGCCACTCCACCGAATCTGGCCAGCGAGCGGGCGGCGTCGCGTGCGGGCACACCGATAGCAGCAGCCATTGCCATCGCTCCCGCCGCATTGAGGACGTTGTGGCGGCCACGGAGCGGCAGTCGGACAACGATCGGCTCGGAGCCTGCGGCAGACCATGCGAGGCTGAACTGCATCGAGCCGTCAACGGGCGCGATTCCGCCGATGACGACATCGGAGGCAGGGTCGGTTCCATAGGTGACCACATCGATGCCGTCGCGCCGCAACTCGACGGCAAGCGAGGCGCAGACCGGGTCGTCACTGCACAGCACTCGAGGACCGTCCACCTGGCGCAGGTACCGGCGGAAGCCGTCGATGATCCCCGAAAGGCTGCCGTAGTGCTCGAGGTGGTCGCTCTCGACATTCGTCAGGATGGTGCCGGCAAGCGGCAGCGCGAGGTGAGTGCCGTCGCTCTCGTCGGCCTCCACGACAAACCAGTCCCCTCCAGTCCACTGTGCGCCGGTTCCCATGTCGGTGACATCGCCGCCGATGACGAAGCCCGGATGCAGCCCGTGGTCGTGCAGTACGAGCATCAGCATCGACGACGTCGAGGTCTTGCCGTGGGTGCCGGCGACACCAAGTGACTTCGCACGCGCGCAGATCGATGCGAGCATCGCCGAGCGGTGCAGTGAGGGGACCCCGATCCGGACCGCCTCATCGCGCTCGATGTTCCGCTCTGGGATCGCGGTCGACCACGTCACGGCATCGCACCCGTGAACGACGGCGCGTGAATGGCCCACCGACACGTCAACTCCTGCAGCGCGGACCCTGTCGAGCGACGGCTGTTCGCGGATGTCGCTGCCGCTGACCCGATGGCCCATCTCGGCCAGGGCAATCGCGATGGCGCTCATCCCCGGCCCGCCGACACCGATGACGTGCAGTCGGCGTGGCGCCGAGAGGTCGACGGGCGCAACAGGCTGCGGCAGCAGCGACACCGTCATGCGACATCGCCGCCCGAGTTGTCCGACGACCTCCCGGCCCGCCCAACTCGCTCGATCAGTTCGGCGAGTGCCCCGCTGCGATGCAGTTCGCCGGCACGACGCGACTGGTCGGCCATCGCCGACACCGATCGGGGGTCGGCGGCGAGTCGCTGAATCTCGGCAGCGAGCCATTCAGCCGTGAGGTCTGACTCGTCGATCACGATGGCTCCGCCGACATCGGCGAGAACCCGTGCGTTCTCGGCCTGGTGATGCGCTGCGGCACCAGGCCACGGGACGATGATGGCGGGCGCACCGACGGTGGCGAGTTCAGCAATCGTTCCCGCGCCGGCGCGGGTCACCATCAGGTCGGCCGCCGAGTAGACCTCGGGCATTCGATCCTCGAAGCCGGTCACCGCATACAGGATGCCCGACGCCCCGTCCCGCGCGGGTGCAGCGGCAGCGAGGTTCCGAGGACCGACGACGTGATACACGGCAAGGTCGTGGCGTCCGGCGAGCAGGTCAACGGCGCCCACCACCGCCCGGTTGACGGCGACGGCGCCGAGCGACCCGCCGACCACAGCGACCACGAACCGATCCGACGGAAGGCCGAGCGCTGCCCGAGCCGCAGAGCGGGCACGTTCGCGGTCGAGCGCCACGAGCGCCTGGCGGACCGGAGCCCCGGTCACCACGGCGTTCGGCAGCGGCGATCCGGCTGTGGCAGCAGCCACTGCCGCAGCACCGGGAGCCAGCAGGCGCGAGACGAGGCCCGGTGTCCGGTCGTAGCTGACCACGACGTACGGAATTCCCAGCCGCCGCGCCGCCCAGGTAGCCGGAAAGCTGCCGTACCCGCCGAGATTCACGACGACCGCCGGCCGCAGCGACTCGAGCAACCGAGTCGCACGGCGCACCGCACTGACCATGCGAGGAAGGAACATCAGGTTGCGGCGCGTGAGCCGCCGCTGGAGGCCGACGACGTCGAGCAGGGTGTGCGGATATCCAGTCTGCGGCACGAGCGTTGACTCGATGCCGCGAGTCGTGCCGACGTAGTGGACGGATCCGAGCGGGTGACCGGCGGCAACCAGCGCCTCGGCGATGGCGAGCGCCGGCAGGACATGCCCAGCCGTGCCGCCGCCGGTGACCACCGCGAACGTGCCGCTCACGCGCCGGTCACCTGACGTTGCGGGCGACGTTGAGCAGCAGTCCGGCAGCAGTGAGAGTGACGAGCAGCGAGCTGCCGCCTGCCGAGAAGAAGGGCAGCGTCAGCCCGGTGATCGGCAGCAGTCCAGTGACGCCGCCGATGTTGATGGTCGCCTGCACGGCGAACCATGCGCCGATGCCGGCGGCGAGGACCATGTGGAACCGGTCCTGGGTTGCCAGTGCAACCTGGATCGCGGCGAACAGCAGGGCAAAGAATCCGCCGAGCACGATGAGGATGCCGATGAGACCGAGTTCCTCGGCGACGACGGCGAAGATGAAGTCGCTGTGCGCGAGTGGGAGGAACTCGCCGAGTTTGTTGTCGCCCCGTCCGACGCCGCTGCCGGTGAGGCCACCCTGGGCGATGCCGATCCGTGCCTGCCAGCCCTGATACCCGGCGTGTTCCTTCGTCCCGGCGAGGTCGAGGAATGCCGTGAAGCGGGCCAATCGCTTCGCGTCCTGGAGCACGTACAGCAGTCCGACGCCGAATCCGGTACTGGCAACTCCGATGACGGGACCGAGCGGGGCACCGGCGATGAACGCCACGGCCAGCGCGATCGAGGCCACCACGATGCCGGAACCGAGGTCACCCTGCAGCGCGCAGAGCCCGGCACCGAGCACGCCGAACACCGCCACCGGCCCGAATCGCCGGCCGACATCGAGCGGCTCGCCGTTCCTGCCGGCCACGACGTTCGCGCACTGCACCAGCAGCGCCAGCTTGAGGAACTCACTCGGCTGGAACGTGAGCTGGCCGACCGCCACCCACGCCTGGGCGCCGTTCACTGTCACGCCCACGCCGGGCAGGAGCGGCAGGATCATCAGCACGATCGAGATGACTGCACAGGCGCCGGCGAATGGCCGCACGCGGTGCAACGGCATCTTCATCGCCATCCAGAGTCCGCAGAATCCGATCAGCGCCCACCAGATCTGGCGATTGAAGATCCTCCACGGCGACTGGCCCTTGTGGAACAGGCTGACCGACGACGCCGACAGCACCATCACGAGTCCCAGCAGCGTGAAGGCTGCCGCCACCACGGCGATGACGTAGAACGCCACCGGCGGCGGTGTTGGCGAGGCAGATCCCAGGCCGGCGCGGCGGTGGGCAGGGTGACGACGCCTGGCACCCGCTCGCTGTGAGGCGACGCCGCGCCTGTCGCCGATTGCCGTCGACCGAGCGGTCATGATGCCCTCTGGGCTGGTGAGGCCGGCGACATCGCCGCAACGAGGCGCCGGAAGTCGTCGCCCCGCGCCGGGTAGCCGCCATCGGGGTACCAGTCGAAACTCGCACAGGCGGGTGACAGCAGGACCACGTCGCCCGGAGCAGCGAGTCGGCGTGCCGTGGCGACTGCGTCTGCCATCGAGGCGGCCGTTGCCGTCGGGCAGTGCGCTGCGAACGCTGCGGTGACCTCGTCGGCAGCCTCGCCGAGGCCGATGACGGCCACGACCCGTCGGTGCTCGCTGGCGAGCGCGCCGAGGTCGAGCCCCTTGTTTCGGCCGCCGGCCAGCAACACGATGCGATCGAACGACCTGATCGCCGTGAGGGCTGCGTGCGGTGTCGTGGCCTTCGAGTCGTTGAACCAGCGCACGCCGTCGATCTCCCCGACAGGTTCGATTCGATGGGAGGGGTGCCGGAACGACGGCAGACTCCTTGCGATGTCGTCGGCCGTGCCGAGGCCAGACTCGAGGAGCAGCGCCGAGGCGGCAAGCGTGTTGGTGATGTCGTGCGGCAGCGTTCTCGGCATGGCATCGACCGACGCGATCTGCCCCGTGGGCCCCACGAGCATGTCCTCGTCGAGGCGGTAGTCGGCGCCGGTCGACCCGAAGGTACGGGACGGTCCGCCGAACGTGCGGAGGTGAGCCATCACCGTCGGATCGTCGACGGCACCGATGGCGACATCACCGGGACGGCAGTGCTGCCACATCCTCGCCTTCGCGGCGACATATGACTCGAGCGACCGATGCCAGTTGAGGTGGTCGGGGGCGAGGTTGAGCCAGGCCGATGCCTCGGCACGGAATGAGTCGATCCATGCCAGCCGGAAGCTGCTGCACTCGACGACGAAGACGTCGACGGGATCGGCGAGCGCGGCAACAAGTGGCGTCTCGGTGTTTCCCACGGCTGCCACCCGATGCCCTGCGCCAGCTGCGAGATGTGCGGCGAGCATCGTCGTCGTGGTCTTGCCGTCGGTACCGGTGACGGCCAGCATCGGCCTCGCCCCGCCGGGCCGCTGCTGCTCCCACTCGTACGCCAGATCGATCTCGGTGCGCAGCGGGCGGCCTGCCGCGACGGCAGCCTCGATGACGGCGTGCGTCTCTGGCACACCCGGTGCCGGGCAGACGATGTCGACGTCGGCGACCATCCGCTCGACCTGTGACGGAGTCGGTCGTTCGACGAGGGTCGTTCCCAGTCGAGCTGCCGCGGCTCGAGTTGTGTCGTTCGGAGCATCATCTGCGACAACCACTCGCCACCCGCGGCGGATCAACTCGCCACAGAGCGCCTCGCCACTTGCGGCGAGGCCATGCACATACGCAGCGCCGCTCACAAGCGATCCAGCACTCTCGTGAAGTCGCCGATGAAGATGCCAAGCGCAGCCGCCACACAGATGCCGCAGATGATCCAGAAGCGGATGATGACCGTGGTCTCCGGCCAGCCGACGAGCTCGAAGTGGTGGTGTATCGGTGTCATCCGGAACAGGCGCTTCGTCCGCCCCGATGCCTTGAACACGCCCATCTGCACGGCGACACTTCCCGCCTCCATCACGTTGATGCCGCAGATGAGGATGAGCAGCAGGTGTGTGTTGGTAGTGATCGCCAACAGGGCGAGAGCCGTGCCGATGCCGAGCGCCCCGACATCGCCCATGAAGATTCTCGCTGGCGCAGCGTTGAACCACAGGAATCCGGCACACGCGCCGCCGAATGCTGCAGCAAGCACGGCGAGGTCGAGCGGATTCACCACTGCGCCGTAGATCGCAGGATTGCGGAATGCCCAATAGGCGATGATGGCGAACGCGCCGAAGGCCATCATCGCCGAGCCACCGGCGAGACCGTCGAGGCCGTCGGTGACGTTCACTGCGTTGCTCGTGCTCCAGATGATCACTGCCGTGAAGACGACGAACACCGGCCACGGGACCTCCCAGCCCGGGAAGTCGGCGCGGGTGAAGGCAATGGTCTCGCTCACGCCAGTGGTGGCCACCAGCCACCACGCCAGCAGGAGCGACAGCGCGAAGGTGAGATAGCCCTTCTTCTTCCAGAAGATGCCGCGGTTGTGGCGCTTTCGAACCTTGATGAAGTCGTCGAGGAAGCCCATGAAGGCCATCACCACGATGCCGGTCCACATGATGAGGGCCTGGTCGCTGAACGGTAGGCCGGGCCTGAGATGGGCCACCAGCCATCCGGCGGCTGCAGCGACGACGATGGCGAGTCCGCCCATCGTGGGCGTGCCCTTCTTGCCCATGTGGTGCTCGGGACCGCGGTCCTCCTTGCCGAGGATCGGCTGACCGACTCCCCTCTGGCGGAAGAAGCCGATCAGGTACCTCGTGCCGGCAAGGGAGAAGACCATCGCCGCCGCGCCAGCGATGAGCACGGCGATCATCGGCTGGCCTCGAGCAGGCTGCGAGCGACCACGCGGTCGTCGAAGTCGAGCACGTCAGATCCGATGGTCTGGGTCGTCTCGTGCCCCTTCCCAGCGATGACGACAACGTCGCCGGGGCATGCCTCTGAAAGGGCAGCGGCAATGGCACGGCGGCGGTCTGGCTCGATCACGACATGCCGACGGTAGTCGTCAGGCACCCCTGCGAGGATGGCATCGATGATCGACTGAGGCTCCTCTGACCGCGGGTTGTCGCTCGTGATGACGACACGGTCCGCGAGCCGCGACGCGACCTCGCCCATCTCGGGCCGCTTCTCGCGATCGCGGTCGCCGCCGCATCCGAATACGACGAGGACTCGACCCGCTGCCGCTGCCCGAACTGACGCAAGCAGTTCGTGGAGACCGTCGGGAGTGTGTGCATAGTCGACAATGACGCTGAAGGGCTGCCCCACGTCGACCGGCTCGAAGCGTCCGGGCACGGACGACGCAGATGCGAGGCCCGCAGCGATCTGCGTGACACCGATCCCGAGCATCGCCGAAGCGGTCGCTGCGGCCAGGCTGTTCATCGCGTTGTAGCGACCGCCGATGGCGACGCGGATTCGCTCGCCGCGCCAGTCGTATTCGTGCGAGACCGGAGAGACCGAGAGGTTCGACATGTCCGACGACTGAAAGCAGTGCATGACGATCGGTGCACCATCGGCGATCAGTCGACCGTACGGATCGTCACAGTTCGCGAGACCCCTGACGGCGAGGCCAGAGGTGAAGAGCGAGGCCTTCGCAGCAAAGTAGGCCTCCATCGTGCCGTGAAGGTCGAGATGGTCACGTCCGAGATTCGTGAACACCGCCAACTCGAACCGGCAGCCGTCGACGCGGTGCAGCGCCAGCGCGTGCGACGACACTTCCATCACCACGCACTCAACCCCAGCCTCGAGGTGCGCCGCGAGTAGCGGCTGCAGGTCGGTCGCCTCGGGAGTGGTGTGACGACCGGACAGCGTCCCGATGACTGCGGTGGGGATACCTGCATGGGTGGCGACAGCTGCGATCAGGGAGGAGGTGGTCGTCTTCCCGTTCGTTCCTGTCACGCCGACGAGCCGCAGGCGGCGCGAGGGGTGGCCTGCGAAGGCCGCTGCGAGGAGCGCCATCGCACGCCGCGGGTTCGTCGAGACCAACTGCGGCACAGCGAGCGGCAGCGGTCGGGCAACGAGCAGCGCGACTGCGCCGGAGTCCACGGCGGCGGCAGCGAAGTCGTGACCGTCGGAGTTGGCACCCGGAATGCAGCAGAAGAGCGACCCGGGGCGGACCTGACGCGAGTCGTGGGTGATCGACGTAATCGCCAGGGAGTCGTCAGCGAGGTCGACGCGCCAGATTTCTCCCGCCACCGCCTCGTCGGCGAGCAGCGCGCCAAGCGTGCTCTCCACCCCAGTCACCGCCCATCGCAACCGGTGTCGCCGGCAACCGGCATGATCGCCAGTTCGTGGATCGCTGAACGCGCCAGCCGCGCGAACAGCGGCGCGGCCGCCTTGCCGCCGAAGCGATCGTTCGAGGTCGGATCTGGCTCGTCGATGGTGACGAGGATGGTCACCCGAGGGGCTTGGGCCGGGAAGAAGCCGACGAACGACGCCCTATAAATGCGGTTCGTTGCATCGCCGTATCCGCCCCCCTGGAGCTTGTACGAGGTGCCGGTCTTGCCGGCAACCGACATCTCGTCGATACGCGCATCGCGGCCGGTACCGCTGCAGACGACATCGCGGAGCATGTCCGTCACCGTGGCGGCGCTCTCGGGACTCACGACTCGTCGTGTCTGCGATGCGGGCTCCTCAGCGAAGGTGCCCGAAGGGTCGATGGTCGCAGCAAGCAGCCGGGGGGCCACGTAGACGCCGCCGTTCGCCACGGTGTTCACCGCGGCAGCCAACTGCAGGGAGCTCGCCGTATACCCGTAGCCATAGCTGATGGTCGCCGCCTCGGCGCCCTGCCAGTCCTCTGCATCCTTGATGATGCCGGCGCTTTCGTCGGGGAAGTCGACCGCCGTCCGTGTCCCGAAGCCGAACCCGGCGAGGTACTCGCCGAGAGTCGTGTTGCCGACTCGCTCAGCCATCAGGAGTGTTCCGATGTTCGACGAGTCGACCACGATCTGGCGCAGCGACATCGTCTGCAGCCCGTGAGGCTTGGCGTCGTGCACCTCCTGCTCCCACTGGGTGCCCTCGTTGAAGGTCATCGAGCCCGGCACCTCGACCGTGGAGTCGGGAGTGGCCACTCCGGCATCGATGACCGCCGCCACGCTGAACACCTTGGCGACAGAGCCGGGATCGAACGCCTCGACCGCAGCAAGGTTGGCGCTCGACACCTCGACTTCGTCGAATTCATTGCGCGTCACATTCGCCATTGAGTAGATGTCGCCCGTCGCCGTGTCCATGATCACCACGGTGCCGCCCTTGGCCTTCAGCTCTTCGACACGAGACAGCAGGGCTGTCTCGACCTGGAACTGCAGTGACCTGTCGATGGTGAGCACAAGGTCGGTTCCTGGGATGGGGGCCACTGTCGTGGAGCTCGCTCCGGGAAGGGAGCGCCCCTCGCGGTCTCGCTCGCGCATGCGTGCGCCGTCGATACCCCTCAGGATCTCCTCGTACTGCTTCTCCAGGCCGGCGATTCCCTCACCGTCGACGTTGGTGAGACCGAGCACGCTGCGGCCCACTTCACCGCTTGGCATGATGCGCCGCTCCTCCTCGATCACCCCGACACCCTTGAGGTCGAGCGAGAGAACCACGGCAGCGAGCTCGTCGTCGATCTGGCGGGCCACGTAGACGAACGCCTTCTTGTCGGTCGCTGCGAACGAGTCGAGCAGCGACTGCTGTTTCGTCGTCGAGAGTCCCAGCACGGCAGTGAGCGACGCGACGGTGGACGGGCCGTCGACCACCATCCGAGGGTCGGCGTACACCGTGCTCGACGGAACGCTGATGGCGAGCTCTCCGCCGTCTCTGGCGAAGATGGTGCCTCTCTGGGCGACGATGACCGACTCACGCACTCGCTGCGAGCGGCCGTCCTGCAGCAGTGGCTCGCTTCCGCCCGTCTGCAGCCAGATGCAATAGGCCAGCACCACGGCACACGCTCCGGCGAAGAGGTTCACGACGAACCGCATCCGCTTCCGCGTGTCACCGACGCGGAACTCGATCACCGGCGGGGTCGCACGCCCGGCTGCCCGTCGCGCCACGACTCGCCGTGCAGCATGGCCCGTCCGCCGGCCCGGAGGGTGTGCCGGCGGACGGGTCGAACTGCTGTGTCGGCGGCGAGTGCCGCCGCGTCGGTCGGTGACCTGCACCGGCCGTCGGCCGGCGTGGCCCCGACCACTCATGGCGCTCTCCCCGCCTGGGACTTCACTGCGGCGAAGTCGGCAAACTCCTCGACAAGCCCATCAGGGCCGCTGTCGCCCGGCACGCCCGACCGCTGCACCTCTGCGATCACCTCGGGAGAGATCGAGATGAACTCAGTCCTCTCAGCAGGTCGCATGCCCAGCAGGGCTGCCTGCTCGACGAGGCGCCCCGGCGACCGCAACTCAGCTCGCTCACGGCGCAGCACGTCGTAGGTGTCGTGGGCAGCGCGAATCTGGCTGTCGAGGATGTCGAGTGTCACCTGCCGGCGTGCGAGCTGCGTCTGGAAGGCGGCCGCACCGGCCATGAGCATCGCCGCCAGGACCCAGACCCCGATGATGCTGCGTGCCGCACGGCGGCGAGGCACGACCGTGAGCGTGGGTCGATTCGCAGCCCCTGCCCGCGTGCCGACCGCGCGGTCACGGCCGGGGACCGGCATCTCGACCGCGCCTCGACCTCTGCGGTCGATGCGGGCGCGCTCTGTTCGGACTGCGAGTGCCATCGTGACTCAGTTCGTCGTTGTCGGTGGGGTGGGCCCGGCGGCTCAGCGCGTCCGGGTGGGGGTGTCGACAGTGCGCTCGACGACCCGCAGACGGGCGCTCGAGGCGCGCGGATTCGCACGGATCTCGTCTGCCGATGGGCGGGCTGGCACGCCGCGGACGAGGCGGACCGTCTGCACGGCCTCGCACACGCACGGCAACTCCGGCGGGCACAGGCATCCGCCCGTGGATGCCTCGCGGAACCGCGCCTTCACGATGCGGTCCTCGCCGGAGTGGTAGGAGAGCACGGCGATGCGACCGGTGGGAGAGGTCCGGTCGATCGCCGTGTCGAGCGCGCCCGGCAGGGCGTCCAGTTCGCCGTTCACCTCGATGCGGATGGCCTGGAAGGTTCGCTTCGCAGGATGTCCGCCGGTGCGGCGAGCTGGCGCCGGGATGGCGCCCACCACGATCTCGGCGAGTTCTGTGGTGGTCTCGATCGGTCGCGCTGCGACGATCGCAGCGGCGATGCGACGGGCAAAGCGCTCGTCGCCATAGGTGTGCAGCACTCGAGTGAGCTCGTCGAGCGAGTACCCGTTGACGACGTCGGCAGCACTCCACTGCTGGTCGGCGTCCATGCGCATGTCGAGCGGTGCCGACTGGCGGTACGAGAAGCCGCGCTCGGCAGTGTCGAGTTGGTGCGAGCTGACCCCGAGGTCGAACAGGGCACCCGAGAGTGTGTCGATGGCAAGTGCTTCCATGGCGTGTTCGAGTCCGTCGAATCTGGTGTGGAACGTGCGCACCCTGTCGCCGAACCGGGCAAGGCGTCGCTGCGCTGCGGCGAGCGCCCGTCGGTCCCGGTCGATCCCGAGCACCGAGAGGTGTGGCCACTGTGCGAGCAGCAACTCGCTGTGGCCTCCCCCGCCGAGCGTGGCGTCGAGGACGAAACCCGGGGGAACCTCCCCGAAGAGCGCCGTGATCTCGGTGCCCATCACCGGGAGGTGTCGGAACTCGTGCTCGTCGGTCACGCCCCGGCTCCAGTGGGGTCGGGCTGTCCGTGACGTCGTTCCATCGATCTGTCGGTCTCGGTCCTCCTGTTCTCGTGTCGTGGTTGGTGGGGTCGGTGGCTGGGGCGGAACCGGCTTGGCGTCGTCACACGCTGTCGCCGCCGCGAGCTCTGGTGTTCAGCTCGTCGATCTGCTCGTAGCGCTCGAGGTTCCAGATCTCGAGACGGTCGACGGAGCCGGTGACCTTGACGGTCGAGCCGAGGGTCAGGAGCGCGTACGTGCGGAGGTGCTCCTCGATGACGACCCTGCCCTGTCGGTCGACCGTGCCGAATGAGGCCGGGTGCGTGAAGCCGCGGAGATCGTTCTCGTGGAGTTCGCCGGCGTCGACCCGTTGGCGCATCCGCAGTGCCTGGGCATCGAAGACGGCGGCCGGCACGACGATCACGCAGCGGTCCTGGCCGCGGGTGAGGCACACCTCTTCGCCGAGGGCGGAGCGCAGGCGAGCCGGCAGGGCGACCCGGCCCTTGTCGTCGAGCTGCCGGTCGAACCGGCCCGAGTACGTCTGCACGGGATCCCTCACCACCTCTCCTGCTGGCGCCTGCCTCAGGTTCCCCACGACGGCGTCACCGTGGCCCTGTGACGTGCATTCTCTCCCCACTTTTCCCCACTGTCAACCACCATGCCCCACAATCCCCCCCTTGACCCCACACGTCACCCCACGGTTCCCCCCATGTCCCACCCCATGTCCCACCAGGTCCCACCGCCGATTCCCGCTCGTCCCGCCCGCCCCTCGACCCGGGGCGCGGGATGGCGAACTGTCGTTACGGGCCTGGCAGGAACTGGGACGCAGCGAGACGCGGACCGCCGGGGATCGGGCAGTTCAGGACGCCGACGCGCCCTGGGTCGTCAGCCGGACGTCAGCGGGACGTCAGCCGGGAAGGCGGGCGAGCACCGCTGCGGCGAGGCGCTCCGGGTCCGCCGGCGCACAGCTCGCCACACCCGCGAGCTCGCCCGGCGCCGGCCGAGGCGACGACATGAGCGCCGCCACGAGCTCGGGCCGCCAGCGCACGTGGCACATCGTCTGAAATCTCGCCCAGTGCCTCGTGCGCCGCTGGGAGATGCCGACGAGCTTGCTCCCGGGCGCTGCCGTGGCGAACACCTCGGCGGTGCCGCGGCCGGCGAAGCAGACAGCATCCGACCACGGTGATCGCACCATCGGCCCGGTATGAGTGACGCCGGCCACACCCAGCGAGCCGAGTGCCGCCACCCACAGCGATCCCACCCAGCCCATCGCCGCACCGACGTCGTCCGACCACAGCGGATCCCCCGCCGGCACGACCAGGTCGATCCAGGCGAACTCTCCCGGCATCAGCAGCACGGCTCCCCCGCCGCTGCGCCGACGCACCACGTCGACCCCGAGCGTCGTCGCCACCCGCCAGTCGACTGTGTCGTCACGCTGGGACGAGCCGAGCACGAGCGTTGGCCGATCCGCTTCGACGACGGTTGCCGAGCGCCGTGGCACCGGGTCGTCGGCGTGGAAGGCAGCGAGTCCGCCGACGACGCGATCGACGACCCAGTCGGGGCTGCCGTGGCCGGACGTGCCGCTCAACTCGCGAGGGCGAGGTACGGCTTCCATTCGTCCGGAACCCTCGCCACCGACACCGCTATCCATGCCTCGCCCCGAGGCGCCCGCGGCGGCCTACTGAGGTTCATCCCCGCCTCTGCGGGTGTGCGATCGCGCTTGCGCAGATTGCACGGCCTGCACGCCGCCGCCACGTTCTCCCAGGTGTGCTGACCACCCCGCGAACGCGGCACGACATGGTCGATCGAATCGGCAAATCCCCCGCAGTACTGGCAGCGGTGGTCGTCGCGGGCGAACACTGCCCGCCGGGAGAGCGACGTGCGACGGTGATAGGGCACACGCACCTGGTAGCGCAGCCGGATCACCGACGGACTCATCACGATGAGGCGGGCCGATCGCAGCTCGGTGCCGTCATCGGCCACAAGGTCGGCCTTGTCGGCGAGCACCAGACACGCAGCACGACGTGCGGGCACCACGGAGAGCGGCTCGTAGGTGGCGTTCAGCACGAGCGCGGCTCTCATCGGGGTCTACCTCGCTGGCCCGACGAGGCGACGACGCCACGGTGGGGCGACGCGACACTGGCGCATCAGCGGACACCGTCGTTGCGCTTGCACCATGCCAGGTAGTTCAGCACATCGTCGACAGCGACCGGGTGATCGTCAGAGCCGTACTGCGTGACCAGCCGAAACCTCAGATAGTCGCCCGCCGGCACCGGCAGGAAGGGCCGTCGCCGCCACCATCCGGGCGGCGTGGTGCGCCGCCACTGGCGAACAGCGGTGGCCCACAGCGACGGATGCACCACGACGGCGCGAACCACCGTGAACGCCGAGCGGACCGTCGCCATCGTCGACTGCAGGCCTACCGGGCGGCCTGCGGCTCCTTCGGAAGACGCAGCACCATCTCGCCGATGATGTTGCGCTGGATCTGCGACGAGCCGGCGTAGATCGTGCCGGCGCGGGCGTTGAGGAACGTGCCAACCCAGCTCCAGGTGCTGTTCGGCGCACCCGCATCGTCGGTGGAGAACGCCGACGACGGCCGACGGCCCGTGGGCACGAGTGCATCGAGCCCGATGATGTCGACGGCCAGCTCGGTGACGACCTTGTGGTACTCGCTCCAGTACAGCTTGCTGATTGCGCTGTCCGGGCCCGGCTCGTGGCCGGCGAGGAACTGCGTCAGCACCCGAAGTCCGTTGTACCGCATGATCTGCACTCGGGCGTAGGCGTCGGCGAGACGCTGCCTGATGATCGGATCGCGGTCGCGCCCTCGCTCCTTGGCCAGCAGCATGAGTCGGTCGACCTCGGCCTGGAAGCGGATCGGGCTCGTGGCGGCCGCCTCTCCGCGCTCGTATCCGAGGAGCGTCATCGCCACCGCCCAGCCGTTGTTCAGTCCGCCGACGACGTCGTCGGCCGGGACCGTGGCGTCGGTGTAGAAGACCTCGTTGAACTCGCTCTCGCCGCTCAGCATGCGGATGGGTCGTACCTCGATACCCGGCTGGCGCATGTCGACGAGCATGAAGCTGATCCCCTTGTGGCGGGGAGCGTCGGGATCGGTGCGGACCAGCGTGAAGATGTGGTCTGCGAGATGGCCTGCCGACGTCCAGATCTTCTGCCCGTTGAGCACCCACTGGTCGCCGTCGAGGACACCCCGCAGCCCGAGGTTGGCAAGATCGCTGCCGGCATTCGGCTCGCTGTAGCCCTGGCACCAGCGATCCTCACCCGACAGGATCCTCGGCAGATATGCGGCCTTCTGCTCCTCGGAGCCCCAACGCAGCAGCGTGTTGCCGAGCATCTGGATGCCGAAGACATCGTTCGGGCCGCCCATCGGCACGCCGCTCTTGGCGAACTCCTCGGCGATGATCACCTGCTCGAGCGCCGACAGGCCACCGCCGCCGTACTCCACGGGCCAGCCGGGCGCGAGGTAGCCGCCCTTGGCGAGCACGACGCGCCATTCGTCGATGAAGGCGGTCAGCTCGTCGCCGTCGAGTTGGCCGATTCCGCCCCAGCCGGGCGGGAGGGACGCTGCCAGGAACGAGCGCACCTCTGCGCGGTACCGCTCGGCCTCCGGGGAGTACTCGGGTCGCATCGCGCTGACGCTACCGCGCAGCGCCCACGGCGTGCCGAGCGAGCGCGGCGGCACCCACGAGCGGCGCCACCAGCCCGAGGCGCGACGGAACGACCCTGAACTCGGAGGTGAAGCTGAGCTTGGCGCGCTGGTCGACCTCCTGCTGCACCGCAGCGAAGAACGCATCACCGAAGCCGAGGGCCACTGCCCCTCCGATGACGCCGAGGCGAAGGTCACACACAGCGCCGACTGATGCCAGGGCCCGGCCAACGAGGATGCCGGTCCGCTCCACGATTGCCTGCGGAGCACGCTGCGGCGGACGTCCAGTCTCCGCCTCGAGCGCCGCACCGCCGCAGTACGCCTCGAGACAGCCGTGAGCACCGCACGCACACGGACGACCGCCTATCTCGACGATCACATGGCCGATCGCGCCGGCGTTGCCGAGTCGTCCGCTGAGCAATTTCCCGCCGATCACGATGCCGCCGGTGACAGCCGACCCGAGCACGACCGTGACGAAGTTCGACTCGCCGACCGCTGCACCCCGCCACGCCTCGCCCAGCGCCACGGCCTTCGCGCTGTGATCGACGACGGTCGGCATCTCGGTGAGTTCCTCCACCATTGCCTGCAGTGGCACGTCGACGAGCGAGGGCATGTGCAGCGGGGAAATGGTGCCGGCGGTCGAATCGATGGGTCCGCTCACACCGACCCCGCATCCCCTCGGCTGCGTCGGCGCTGCGGCCATGACCCGCTTGACGAGCCGCGAGAGCGTCGGCCAGACATCGCGCGCCGGCGTGGGAACTCGGTCTCGGATGAGGATCTCGCCGTGCTGGTCGACGACAGCGGCGCTCAGCTTCGAATTGCCGACATCAATCGACAGGAAGCACTCCGACATGTCGGCGACCGTAGCGCGCCCTCCCCGCGACCAGCGTCCACTGGTGGCGGATCCGGTGCCTGCCGACGCAGGCGCTGACATGCACGGTTACCCTCTGCCCATGGCCGACTCCCCCCACCGACCGACCACCTTCGCCGACTATGTCGACCGCATCGTGGGCAACATTGCCCTCGTACTCCACGGCAAGCACGACGCGATCGAGCTCGCTGTCACCTGCCTCCTTGCCGAGGGACATCTCCTTATCGAGGACGTGCCCGGCGTCGGCAAGACCAGCCTCGCCAGAGCCCTGGCCACCTCGATCGACTGCTCGTGGAAGCGCGTACAGTTCACTCCCGACCTGCTGCCCACCGACCTCGTAGGGGTCAGCGTCTTCCAGCGAGCCACCGAGACGTTTGTCTTCCAGCCTGGGCCGCTGTTCGCCAACATCGTGCTCGCCGACGAGATCAACCGTGCCTCGCCGAAGACGCAGTCCGCCCTGCTCGAAGCAATGGAGGAGCGCCAGGTGACATCAGACGGCATCTCGTACGCGCTCCCCTCCCCGTTCATGGTGGCGGCAACGCAGAATCCGGTCGAGCAGGACGGCACATACCGGCTGCCCGAGAGCCAGCTCGACCGGTTCCTGATGCGACTCTCGCTGGGCTACCCGTCGAGGGCCGCCGAGATCGAGATTCTCGACTCTCGTGCAGCGACCGACCCGATGTCGTCGCTGCGCCCAGTCGTGTCAGCGGCCGACATCGTGCGAATGCGGGAGGCGGTCCGCACCGTCCACCTCGCCGACGCAGTGAAGTCATACCTCGTCGACATCTCCGAGGCGTCGCGCCGGCACCCAGGGGTCACGCTCGGCCTGTCGCCACGCGCCACGCTGCAGCTCGCTCGCGCATCCCGGTCGTGGGCAGCCACACGCGGTCGCGACTACGTGCTGCCCGACGACGTGAAGGCAGTGGCCGGGCCGGTGCTCGCACACCGTCTCGTGCTGAGCTCCGAGGCTGCGGGGCGAGGCATCGACGGCATCCGCATCGTGGACGACGTCATCGCGTCGGTGCCGGTGCCGGCGGTCAGCTGAATGCTCACGCGTCACGGCTGGGCGGCAGTCGCTGCGGCAGTCGGTGCAGCTGGCGCAGGACGGCTCTTCGGGCTCATCGAGCTCTACGTCCTCGGCGCAGCACTCGGAACGACGGCTGTGCTCGCAGTGCTCGTCACGCGGCTGCCGATGCCCGCGCTCACCGCAACCCGCCGCGCCGACCCCCCGCTCGTCGCCGTCGGGGAGCCGATGCGCGTCGAGCTGTCGATCGAGAACTGTGGCTCGCGCCGTAGTCCGGCGCTGCGACTCTGGGAGTCAGTGGGCGACGGCGGCGCGACGATGCAGGTCGACTCGCTCCGGCGAGGAAGCACTGCGACCGCCGCCTACCGTGTGCCCACCGACCGCAGGGGGCTCGTCGAGATCGGCCCGCTCGTCGCCGAGATGTCCGACCCGTTTGCGATCTCCCGACGTCTCGTCGACGTGCCCGGCACAGCTGAGGTTGTCGTGGTGCCGCGTCACGTTGCGGTCCCGATGCCTGCGCCGGGCAGCGGCGGCCCACTCTCGCAACACCTCGCGGCTCGCGCGCTCGGCCGCTCGGGTACCGAGTTCCACTCTCAGCGCGAATACGTGCCAGGCGACGACACGCGACGGATCAACTGGAAGGCATCCGCACGCACTGACTCGCTCATCGTCACCGAGCGCGAGGCCGAGCGGCTCCGGCGTTGCACCGTGGCCCTCCTCGCCGGCGATCCAAGCTTCACGTCACCAGATGACACCGAGGCCGTCGAGCGATTCGAGCTCGCAGTCAGCATCACGGCGAGCGTCGTCGCAGCGGCGTGCAACGCCGGTGTCGCCACACACCTGCTGTCGCCGGGACTCGACATCACCGGACGCGACATCACACGCGACGCCCTGCGCGGACTTGCAACAGTCATGCCCGGCGACGGACACCTCGACCCGCGGGCGCTCACCGGAGCCGACGACGGCCTCGGCCTCATCGTGCTGGTCTGCGCATCGCTCGACGCAGGGCGATCGGTGGTCGAGTCGATGCGCACTGCACCGGACGACACCGTGGTGATCGTCCACGCGGCAGGCGCAGACACACCAGTTGATGCCAGCGCGTCGACCGCTGTCCGCGTAGTCGGATCGTGGACCGTCAGCGCGCAGTCGCTCGACTCATTCGCCGACGGCTGGCGACGACTCATCGAGGCACCAGCATGACGTCCCGGCGCCTGCAGCCGATCGACCTGTGGGCAACCCTTGCGCTGGCATCCACCACGACCGTCACCGCCATCGTCGCCGGCAGGGCATTCGCCGACTGGCAGTACCTGCGGCCGCTCCTGCTCGTAGCGCTCGCAACCCACGCCGTAGCGCTCGTGCTGCGAGCGGTGCGACTCCCCGGCTGGGCGGCAGTGCCGGTCACGCTGTCGGCCGGCCTCTGGGCGGTCTCCATCGCGTACTACCGCGTCAGCGCCTCGGGTCTCGTTCCCGACTCCTCGACTGTCGATGCCTTCACAGCGGACATGCGCACCGTGTTCGACCTGTTTCCCACTGCCGTCGCTCCGGTTCCCTCCGCTAGCCCGTTCGCGGTCGCCGCAGCGACTGCGATGGTCGTCATCGTCGTGCTCTCCGATACCTTCGCATTCCGCGCAGGAGGCCACTCAGAGGCCGTGGTACCGCACGGGGCGATGTTCGTCGTCGTCGCCGCAGTGGGCACCCCTCTCTGGCGCGTGGGACTCTCGCTCAGCTGGACCGCATCGGCGATACTCACAGTCGGCGTTCTCCGCGCCCGCGACCGGCGACGCGAATCGCAGTGGCTCGGCAATCGCCCGACGCCGCTGGCACGCGTGGTGCCCCGGCTCGCTGCCATTGCACTCATTGCCGCAGCAATCGGCGCAGTTGCCGCTCCCCGGCTTCCCGGCGCAGGCGACCAACCGCTGATCGACACGCGGACGGGCACCTCGAACATCACCGAGGTCGTCAGCCCACTCGTCGACATCCGCTCGACGCTCACCGATTCCAGTGGACGGTTGCTGTTCACTGTCGAAGCCTCTGATGGTCCGCACTACTGGCGGCTTCTCTCGCTGCCGACGTTCGACGGCACAGCATGGAACCCGCCCGCCGAGGACCTCGAGGAGTTCGAGGGACCTGCCGGCGATCGTTCGACTCGAACTCGCGAGTCGAGGCAGCGGATCACCATTGCGTCGCTTCGCGGCCCGATGATTCCCGCTGCCTACCGTCCTGTCGACGCCGACTCCGATCGAGATGTCTTCTGGGCCCCCGACAGCGAGAGCGCCATCATGCCGGGACGCGGCCTCACCGAGGACACGGTCGTCGACGTGGTCTCCCTGGTCGCCGAACTCACGCCCGAGATGCTCCGTGAGGTGTCCGCCAGTCCGGCACCCGACCCCGACTATCTGGCGCTGCCCTCGAATGTCGGGCAGCGCATCGCCGACATTGCCGTCGAGGTCACCGCCACTGCCTCGAGCGACTTCGACACGGCCCTCACCCTTCAGCAGTGGTTCCGCACCGAGTTCGAGTACACGACGGATGTCGACTTCAGCAACAGCGCACGGGCGATCGAGGCATTCCTCGAGGCGCGGCGCGGATTCTGCCAGCAGTTCGCCGGCACCTTCGCGGTCATGGCGCGCATCCTCGGACTCCCGGCCCGCGTGGCCGTCGGATTCACGCCGGGCGACAGGGTCGCAGCCGGAACCTTCGAGGTCTTCGGCCGACATGCGCACGCGTGGCCCGAGGTGTGGTTCAACGGAATCGGATGGGTGCCGTTCGAGCCGACACCCGGTCGCGGCAGTCCTGACGCTGCCGCATACCTCGGCATCAGCCCCGAGCAGGACACCGGCGAGCAGCCCGGCACCTCCCCGACGAGCACGACGTCCACCACGACGGCACCGGGAGCGCCGACGACGACTGCTGCTGCAGCGCCGACCACGACAAGTCCGTCGGTAACGATCTCACCGGCGGCGCCCACCGGCGACGATGCAGCGCCCGTGTGGTGGCTCGCGGCGGTCGTTGCCATCGGCGCGTGGACATGGCTCGGGACGTCGGCGGTGTCGGGACTTGCCCGACGGCGCCGCGCCGCTGCCGGCGCCCGGACTCGGGCCCTGCTCGCCTGGCACCGCGCCACTCGGTTCGTCGAATGGGCCGGCGGCGGCCCCGCCTCAGGTCTGACACCGCGCGAGTTCGCCGCAGTCGCCGGCGACCGAGTTGCCATCGGCCGCCGCGACCTCGAAGCACTGGCCGCGCTCGTGGGCCGCGTCGCCTACTCGGCCCATGCGCCGACCGCTCAGGAACTCGAGCGGTGCGAGGAACTCGCGTCGCGGATCGTGTCGGGATGCCGCCCGCAGCTCAGCCGCAGGCGACGGGCGATCCTGCGGCTCGCCCCGTGGACAGAGTGGCCGGCAGCGCCGCGCCACGCGCCCGCCGGCTAGTTCCGGTCGTTCCCGCCCGGCGCTTCGCGCGGCACGCGGGCTCCCGACCCGGTGAAGCTGGCGAGGCTCCGCTCGCCCAGCAGGCCCGCATGGCGCACTGCCACAACCGCAGCGGCGAGTGAGGCGATGAAGCAGGCGAACGACAGCAGTGGGCTGATGACGAGCGTGGCGATCGTGACGAGCAGTCCGATCAGGGTGGCCGAGGTGGCTGCGATGAGCGTGCGACGGCTGCCGTGGCGGACCGTCTCGATGGTGCGACCGAAACCAGGGTCGCGCTGCAACTGCTCCTCGATCTGGCGGAGAATTCTCTGTTCGTCTTCGGAGAGCGGCATCTCAACTCCTCGGCAGCCTCTCGTGATCCTCGCAGAATTCGCCCCACGAGGCAACGCAGGGCCTCTCGTCACAGTGCGCCCGTCCCATCGACCCCCGGCCCCGTACGGTCGTGCGCCGGGTCGCGATCAGGGCCCCACTGCTGCGCTCCCTTCCTGACGGTGCGCAGTCCGCGCCGGCTCAACGAGCTTGCCGGCCCGATTGCTGTCGAGCCGAAGCGAGTGCGAATCGCATCCATTGTCGACTCTGCCTCCGACCACTCAGCAGAAGACGGCTCGCTGGCGTCGGCTCCACCCGACAGCCCGTCGAGCGTCAGCTGCTCGGCAGGTGCGGCGAAGTTGCTCGCACTGACGCCGAGGAGCCGCACGCCGGGTGTCGGATCGACCGCTTCAAGCATCGGGGTGAGGGCGGCGAGGATCGCATGAGCGGTGTCGATGGCACCCGGGACGGTGATGCTGCGCGTGATCGTCTCGAAGCCTGCGAAGCGCACCTTCAGCTGCACGGTCCGCGCGCCGGTACCGTGAGCGCGCAGCCGTCCCGCCACGGCATCGGCGAGGCGGACCAACTCGACCCGCAACTCCGACACGGTGTGGCGATCATGCGAGAAGGTCTCCTCGTGACCGATCGACTTCACGGCCCTGTCCACCTCGACCGAACGGTCGTCGATGCCGAGGGATAGCCGATGGAGATGGGCGCCGTGTGCACGGCCGAGCGACGCAACGAGCGTCTTCTCGCCGAGTGCGGCAAGGTCGCCCACCGAGCGGATGCCGAGTCGTTCGAGCCGTGCCAGCGTGGCAGGCCCGACTCCCCACAGCGACTGCACCGGCAGCGGGTGCAGGAATTCGAGCTCACGCCCGGGCTCGACCTCGACGACGCCGAGCCCCTCGCGCACGCCGTCGGGCGTGGCGCGCGGCTTTGCTGCCTCTGATGCGAGCTTGGCGAGGAACTTGTTCGGGGCGACACCGACGCTGCAGGTGAGACCAGTCCGGTCGAGCACGTCGCGCCGCAATCGTGTGCCGATCGCACGGCCGTCGCCGAGCAGACGCAGCGACCCGGTGACGTCGAGGAATGCCTCGTCGAGCGAGATCGGCTCGACGAACGGCGTTGCAGTTCGGAAGGCCTCCAGCACATCGGCGCTGACCGCCGCATAGTGCTCGTGGTCACCCGGGAGGAACACGGCCTGCGGGCAGAGCCGCTGGGCGGTGATGCTCGGCATCGCCGAATGGACTCCGTGGCGTCGCGCCTCGTACGAGGCTGCCGCGACGACACCGCGCCGGCCGGAGCCTCCGACGACGACCGGCTTGCCGCGAAGCTCCGGGCGGCGCAGCAGCTCGACGCTCACATAGAAGGCATCCATGTCGACGTGCAGGATGACCCTGCGAGCCGCAGCGGCGGTCATGTGATTCGGGAGATGATGGAACTCGACCGCGACGTGCCGCTGACGACGAACGAGTAGGTGCCGCACGCCGAGAACAGCCAATCGCTCACGGGGTCGCGGACCCACGGCGGACTCGCCGCCAGCAGTCCGGGAACATCGGCCGCAGGGGCGCGACGCACTTCTTCGACGATCCCGTCGGGATCGTCGATGCGCACCTCGCCCTGCACGTTGTCGGCCACCCACGCCTCGACCGACAGCACCCATCCCATGTCGGGTGCCTCGACGGTGACGGTGTAGGCGCAGTGCGACCAGCGCGTCACGTCGAGTCCGGTCTCTTCGCGCACTTCGCGCGCGAGTCCGTCGAGGACTGTCTCGCCGGGATCGATCACACCGCCGGGTGGTGTCCAGTCGAGCGATCCGTCTCGTCGTCGATTGCCGACGAGTAACAGTCCGTCACCGTGCGGGATGAGTGCGCCGCCCACCGACCAGCGGCGCATGTCAGTAGCCCTCTCGGCGACGGCGGCGACGTCCGAAGAAGTCGCCGATCCACAGGCGGGCCACGAGCAGCAGTGCCTCGCGCACGATGCCGCCCGAGATCTTCGACGTGCCCGCAGTCCGGTCGACGAACGTGATCGGGAACTCGACGATACGCGCCCTGGCGCTCACCATCCGGTACGTCATCTCCACCTGGAATCCGTACCCGTCGGCGCCGACCGACTCGTAGTCGATGCGCCGCAGCATGTCCGACCGATACGCCCTGAACCCGGCGGTGGCATCGTTGACCGCGAGGCCGAGCACACCCGCCGCATATCGGTTGCCCCAGCGCGACAGCCACGCTCGTTTGCGCGGCCAGTTGAGGGTGCGCCCGCCGGGCACGTATCGAGAGCCGATGGCGAGGTCGGCACCGTGCTCGACGATGGCGACGAGCGCTGGCAGTACCTCGGCTGGGTGCGAGAGGTCGGCGTCCATCTGCACGCAGATCTCGGCACCGGCGTCGAGAGCCCTCCGGAAGCCCTCGCGATAGGCGCTGCCGAGTCCAGCCTTCGTAGTCCGGCGAAGCACCTCGAGGTTGCCGAGTTCGGCTGCCAGGGCCTCGGCGATGTCGGCGGTGCCGTCGCTGCCACCGTCGTCGACGATGAGGATCGAGGCGTCGGGCAGGGCACGTCGGACATCACGGCATAGCGCCTCTATGTTCTGTGCCTCTTCATAGGTGGGGACGACGACCGTGCTGCGCACTGCTGTCGAGAATACGCTCCGTGGCATGACCGAGCCGGACCGTCCGCTGAGCGCACTCCCGACGCCGGCCGCTCGGGCGGCCGCCTTCGCATCGATCCTGCTCGGCGGCGCAGCCGGCGGCCTGATCGGCTTCACGATCGTGGGTCTGCAGTGCAGCGGTGAGTGCGGTACCGGCCGTGGCGTCGGCATGCTCATCGGGTCGCTGGTCGCCGCCGGCGGCATGAGCGTCGTCGCCGTCCTCGTGCTGCGCGCCGTCGGCGAGTGGAGGACGCTCGACGACCAGCGTCCAGGAGCGCAGTCACGCCGCGGCAGCAACTGATGCCTGGACCAAGCCGGCAGCCGGCAGTTCCGTCGACTTTCGACGCATCGCTGCTCGACCTCGCCGCCCGTCTTGCGGTGGAGGCCGGGACGATGGTCCACCGAGCCCGCAACGAGGCCGACGAGGTCGCCTCGGACAGCAAGTCATCAGCCACCGACATGGTGACCGAGTTCGACCGGGCCAGCGAGCGCCTGATCGTCGACGGCATCCTTGCGGTCCGGCCTGACGACGGCATCGTCGGCGAGGAGGGCACCGGCGTCGATGGCACTTCGGGCGTCGACTGGGTGATTGACCCGATCGACGGCACGACGAACTTCGTCTACGGCCTCCCCGGCTATGCGGTGTCGGTTGCTGCCACCGTCGACGGCGCAGCGCGGGTGGGGGCCGTGTACCTGCCGGCAACCGACGAGCTCTTCACGGCGGTGGCCGGCGCCGGCGCGCGCCGCAACGGGCTCCCGATCCGGTGCAGCACATCGGCCGACCTCGCAACTGCGCTCGTCGCCACCGGCTTCGCCTACGACGCCGCACGACGTGCAGTCCAGGCTGCACGGGTCGCCCTCCTCCTTCCGACCGTGCGCGACATCCGGCGCCTCGGGGCAGCGGCCGCCGACCTGTGCCATCTGGCCGCCGGACGGCTCGACGCGTACTTCGAGCAGGGTCTCGGAGCGTGGGACTATGCAGCGGGGGCACTCATCGCCAGCGAGAGCGGGTGCCGCACCGCTGGTGCCGGTCTGCGCAACGTGTCGACCGGCATTCCGACACTGGGCGTCGGCGCGCCCGGTGACGGCGGCTGGGTGATCGCTGCTGCACCGGCGCTGTTCGACCACCTGACAGCGGCGCTCGAGGCGGCGTACGCTGCAGTGCCCGACGCCGATCCACTCGACTGATCGCCAGGCCTGCGACGACCGCATCTCGTCCACCGCGATGGCGCTGCACGCCGCGGCGACCGTTCGCCTGCCATCATGTGAAGTCGTGGGCACGCGCATTCTCTCGGTCGAGGACGACGAACGCATCCGGACTGCCGTGAAGCTCGCCCTCGAGGACGAGGGCTGGACCGTCGACGAGGCCGGCAGCGGCGAAGAGGCGGTCGAGGTCTTCCAGCGCACCACCCCTGATGTGGTGCTGATCGACATCATGCTTCCCGGGATTGACGGCTTCGAGCTGTGCCGCACCATCCGCCGGTCGAGCGATGTCCCGATCGTGATGGTCACGGCGCGCAACGACACTCACGATGTCGTGGCAGGCCTCGAAGCTGGCGCCGACGACTACCTCACGAAGCCGTTCGCACCGAAGGAGCTCTCGGCGCGCATCAGGGCTCTCCTTCGACGAGTCAGGCCCATCGCCACGGGCCACGCCAAGCTCGTGTTCGGCGAGCTCGAAATCATCCCCGATGAGGGCAAGGTCACTCGCGGTGGGCACGAGGTGCATCTCACGAAGACGGAATTCCGACTGCTGTGCGAGCTCGCCCAGAATCCCGGCCGGGTCTTCAGTCGCGAGAGCCTGCTCGACAACGTGTGGGGCCACGACTACTTCGGCGACGGCCGGCTTGTCGACGTCCACATCCGCCGGCTGCGCATGAAGGTGGAAGTCGATCCGGCGAACCCGCGTCACGTGGTGACGGTTCGCGGGCTCGGCTATCGCCTGCAGTCGTGACCGACGAGTCGGCACCCGAGCCCGACCACCTGCCGCAGGGCCGAACCGTCCGGGCCATCCGCGCTGGACGAACCCTCCTCAGTCGCCTCAGGTCGATCAGGCTCGGGCTGCGCCTGCGCATCCTGCTGATGTTCGCCTCGGGCTCGCTGCTGCTCGCCGCATTCCTCGCCGCTGTCGCCTACGGATTCACCCGCAGCAGCGTCGTCACCCAGCGCGACCGCGCGGGCGTCGAGCAGGCCTACCGGAATGCCCAGATCGCGCAGAATGAGCTGAACACCAGCACGCCCTCGCCCGAAGCGGCGGTGGCACGGCTGCGGTCGCTGGGTGTCGCCAGCTTCGCCATCAACTACCGCGGCACGTGGACTGCGAGCTCGGCCCGCTCGTCGCCAGAGTCGATCCCGGTCTCGCTCCAGACCCGCGTCGTCGACGACGGCGTGCCCGCTCGGCTCATCACGAGGGTCGACGGCGAGCCGCTGCTCGTGATCGGGATCCCTCTCACCGTCACCACAGCCGCCTACTTCGAGTTCGTTCCGCTCGACGATGCCTCGAACACGCTCGACAGCGTGAGGCTCAGCCTGCTCTTCGCAGCGTTCATCACCACCCTGGCCGGGGCACTGCTGGGTGTCGTCATTGCGTCGCGAGCCGTCCGTCCCCTCGGCGAGGCGGCTCAGGCTGCCAAGGCGATCGCAGGCGGGCGGCTCGACACGCGCCTCGCCCCCACCGAGGACCACGACCTGATGGTGCTCTCGAACGCATTCAACGACATGGCCGCTGCGCTGCAGGCCCGTGTCGAGCGCGATGCTCGATTCGCCAGCGACGTCAGCCACGAGCTTCGCTCGCCGCTGATGACACTCGCCGCCAGCGTCGAGGTGATGAAGTCGCGACGCGAGGAGATGCCCGAGCGCGCCCAGGCAGCGCTCGACCTTCTCGCGGCCGACGTGGGGCGCTTCCAAGGTCTCGTCGAGGACCTCCTCGAGATCTCGCGGTTCGATGCGGGCGCCATCAGGCTGAACCTCGACGAGCTGGCGGTCGGCGAGTTCGTCAGGCAGGCAGTTGCGGTGAGCAGCATGCCCGGCGTGCCGGTCGATGTCAGCGAGCGAGCGGAGCGGGTGCTCATCAGCGGCGACCGCCGCCGCCTCGCCCGAGTGGTGGCCAACCTCATCGACAATGCGCGGCTGCACGGCAGTGGCGACGGCACCCGCGTCACGGTGGCCGAACCCGACGGCGAAGGCGAGCCGCTCGGCCACATAAGGATCGCCGTGGAGGACTGCGGGCCAGGCGTGCCGCCGAGCGAACGGGAGCTGATCTTCGAGCGGTTCGCGCGCGGCGGCGTCGCCGGCCGTCGCGCCGCCACCGAGGGTGCCGGCCTCGGGCTGGCGCTCGTCGACGAGCACGTGCGCATGCACGGAGGTCGGGCCTGGGTCGAGGACCGCGCCGACGGCGAGCCGGGCGCCCGCTTCGTCATCGAGCTGCCGGCCGAGGAGATCGCGCTGTGAGCACCACCACCCGCAGCCGCGCCGCGACGCCCGCCCGACGGCACCGACTGATGCTTGCGGCGACTGGGATCGTCATCGCGGTGGCAGCCAACGCCTGCGCGATCGCGTCGGAGGACGTCGCCAGAGACATCCCGGTGCTGCAGCAGGTCGAGCTCGGGATCGACAGCGGCAGCCGGGCAGGTGAGGCTGCCGGGCAGGCCCGCATCTACCTGCTCGTGCCTGATGCGACCGGCGAGGCTCAGGCCATCACGGCCGTGTCCCGCGATGTCGATGAGTCACCGTCGGCACTACTCGGAGCGCTGCTCGCAGGACCGAACGACGACGAGCTCGACGGCCAGCTCCGCACTGCGATCCCCGCAGGCACAGTGCTGCGGTCGGCCCAGCTGCGCAGCGGCACGCTCGTCGTCGACCTGTCGGCCACGCTGCTCGAACTCTCCGACGACTCGCTCGTCGCTGCAATCGCCCAGATCGTGTTCACTGCCACCGAGATAGCCGGCGTCCGATCGGTGCGGGTCCTCGTGGATGGCGCCGACCGGCAGTGGCCCGCCGCCGGCGGCGAGCTCCGCGCCCGGCCGCTCACCGTCTACGACTATCCAGGTCTGCTCGTCACGGCGCAGCCGGCATATCCCGCCGTGCCGTCGCCGCCCAGCTGAGCGCCCTAGCCGAAGAACACCTCGGCAACCTCGTGGTAGAGGTGCAGGTCGACTGAACGTGTGCCGCCGACTGTCTCGCGCAGCGGCACCGTCACGATGTCGTTGCAGCGAAGCGCCACCATCGACCCGAATGCCCCAACGTGCGCCGCATCGACGGCGGCGACCCCGTAACGGGTGCTGAGCACGCGGTCGAAGGCCGTCGGCGTGCCGCCTCGCTGCACGTGCCCGAGCAGCACGACGCGCGTCTCGAAGCCCGTTCGGTGCTCGATGGCATTCGCGATCGTCTCTGCAAGGCCGCCGAGGCGAACGTGGCCGAACTGGTCATAGACCTTGTCGCGTGACTGCATCGTGCCGGCGACCGGCTCGGCGCCCTCCGCCACCACGACGATCGACGCGTAGCGACCGCGGTCGTGGCGGCGGCGAAGCAGTTCGCACACGCCATCAATGTCGAACGGCTGCTCTGGGATGAGAATGGCAGTTGCTCCGCCGGCGATTCCGGCGTGGGTGGCGATCCACCCTGCATGCCGGCCCATCACCTCGACCACCATCACCCTGTCGTGGCTCTCTGCGGTGGTGTGGAGCCGGTCGATCGCATCGGTGGCGATCTGCACCGCAGTGTGGAATCCGAAGGTGAGATCGGTGCCGACCACATCGTTGTCGATGGTCTTCGGCACCCCGATCACCGGAAGCCCGATGTCGTCGTAGAGCTTGCTCGACACCGTGAGCGAGCCGTTGCCGCCGATCACGATGAGTGCGTCGATGCCGAGGTCGCTGAATGCCGACTGCACCCGCTCGAGTCCGTCGGGGTGGTCGTACGGGCTGCCTCGACGAGTGCCGAGCATCGTTCCGCCGCGGGGCAGCATGCCACGGAGCGAGGCGACATCGAGCATGGTGAAACGGCGTTCGAGGACGCCGTCCCATGCATCGTGGAAGCCGACGATCTCGTCGCCATACACGGTGATGCCCTTTCGGACGATGGCGCGGATGACGGCGTTGAGCCCGGGGCAGTCGCCGCCGCCTGTCAGAATGCCGACACGCACGCTGCAGGAGACTAGAGGGGCTGCGGCCTCACGACGCGAGGAGACCGACGTGACCACCGTCCGGACCGGCACATCGCCCGGCACACCGCTGCCGCCAGTGGTGATCGCCATCGACGCCGGCACTACCGGCGTGCGCAGCCGCGCCGTGAGCCCCGGCGGCGGAGAGGTGGTGGCGTCGTATCGCGAATTCACGCAGCACTTCCCTCAGCCCGGATGGGTCGAGCACGACGCCGACGAGATCTGGGAGGCCGTGGCCGCCACGCTCGCCGAGGTCGTGGGGCGGGTCGGTGCCGCCAGGGTGGCGGCGATCGGCATCACCAACCAGCGCGAGACGGTGCTAGCATGGGACCGAGCCACTGGTCGCCCCTACGGCACTGCCATCGTGTGGCAGGACCGTCGCACGGCCGAGCGCTGCGACCAGCTTGCAGCGGCCGGCAATCTCAG
>JBJOMQ010000004.1:0-31952 GCA_046052275.1 Actinomycetota bacterium
TCACTCCCGACCATGTCGCCGGGAACGAACTGTCCCGCTCTGGCGACCTCGCTCCTGCCAACGTGCGCCTGCAGCAGGCAGGCGTCAGGATCGAGCGTCGCAGCGTCATGCGCGCCATCACCGCAGGGGGTGCCGTCGTCGAGGACAGGTTCACTGGCGAGCGGCGAACGATTGCGTGCGCAGCGGTCGTCGACTGCGGGTTCCGGCTGCCGGCGCCGCCGATGCCCGGTGCCCACCACCAGGTCGGCGACTGCGTCGCACCGCGCACCCTGCTGGAGGCCGTGCTCGAGGGCAGGCGGGCGGCCCGTTCGCTGTGACAACCGGCAACCGCTACCGGCCGGCAGCCGTCCTCTGGGACATGGACGGCACGATTGTCGACACCGAGCCGTACTGGATCGAGTGCGAGTACGAGCTCGTCCGCCAGTTCGGCGGGCACTGGGACCAGCGCAAGGCGCATTCCGTCGTCGGCCTCGACCTCCGCGAGACCGCCAGGATCCTTCAGGAGCAGGGCTCGGTCGACCTGCCGATCGACGACATCGTCAATCGCCTGCTCGACGGTGTCATCGACCGAGTCCGCACACGAGTGCCATGGCGTCCCGGCGCACGCGAGTTGCTCGCCGCACTACGCGAGGCGGACATTCCGTGCGCACTGGTCACCATGAGCTGGACGCGCTTCGCCGATGCGGTCGTCGAGTCGCTCCCGCCCGGTTCGTTCGACGCCGTCATCACGGGCGACATGGTGCGGAATGGCAAGCCCCACCCCGAGCCCTACCTCGCAGCCGCAGCAGCCCTCGGTGTCGACCCGCGCCGGTGCATCGCCATCGAGGACTCGCCGACCGGCGCTCGCAGCGCCGCTGCTGCCGGGTGCCGAACGATCGCCGTGCCCAACGTCGTCGACGTGCCCGACATCGACGGTGTCCGGCGGATTGCATCGCTCGACGGCGTGAACCCTGCGCTCTTCGGGCTTCGCCCACGAGGACGGTTGCGGCTGCGTCCGCTCGCGGCGCTCGCGCTGGTGATCGCCATCGCCGCTGCAGCCGCCATCGTTGTCCGCCGCGACGATCCCCCGCTGCCCGTGATCCCGATGAGCGGGTGGGCACCGTACTGGGTGCTCGAGAGTGCCGCAGCCACGATCGATGCCGAGGGCTCGCACTTCACTGAGCTGTCGCCCTTCTGGTTCGAGGCGCGCAGCGCCACCGACGTCGGTCTCGTCTCCACGCTCGACGAGGACGCTGCCAAGCGCTTCCTCGACTCAGCGCGCAGTTCGGGTGCATTCGTCATTCCCGCGGTGGTCGACGTGATGCCTGCCAATGGGATGGCCTCAGTGCTCGCCGACGACGATGCGCGACAGCGTCATGTCGCCGCGCTCGTAGCGCTCGCCGAGACGTGGGATGCCGACGGCCTCGACATCGACTACGAGCGCTTTGCGTTCAGCGACGACCACTCCACCTGGGACACGACCGCCGTCGACTGGATCACGTTCCTCGGTGAGCTCGGAGCCGGGCTCCGAGCCGACGGGCGCTTGCTCACCGTTGCCGTGCCGCCGATCTACGACTCCGGCCGTACCGCCGACAGCGGCTACTGGGTCTACGACTATGCAGCCATGGGCAAGATCGTCGATCGCATCCGCATCATGGCCTACGACTACTCCGTCGGCTCACCCGGCCCGATCGCCCCGCTCGAGTGGGTCAGCGTCGCCGTGCGTGCTGCAAAGGAGGCCGTCGACGACGACACCAAGGTGGTGCTCGGCATCCCGCTCTACGGTCGCAACTGGGTCGTCGACACCGAGGGCACATGTCCGGCCGACACCCCGGGACGAGTCGACCCCAACCTTCGCGAGGTCGACCAGTTGCTCGATCGCTATGGCGCCACGACGACCTACGACCCGCTGACTGGCGACGAGTGGTTCGAGTACTCGCGCGAGTCGTCTGACGGCGTCACGTCGTGTGTCCAGACTCGGCGAGTCCACTTCGTCGGCCCGCGTGGCGCACGCGAGCGCGTCGACATCGCCCGCCGCGAGCGGATCGGCGGTGTCGCCTTCTGGGCCCTCGGCTTCGACACCCCGGCAGTCTGGGAGGCCGTGCGATCGCTCGCCCTCGACCCAGTGGAGCCGTGACGGGCGGTCAGCGGACCTCGAGCGCCAGCACCGAGCGCGGCGCCACCCGGTAGCGGCGGCGCCCGTCGCGGACATGCGGCTCGACGTGCGTCGCCGACGAGAACGCCGGGGCCCAGTCACCGGGCACATCGATGGCGAAGTCCAGCGGCTCCCACCACGCGTTCACCATCACGTACAGGCCATTCCCGCTCCAGGCGAGCGAGTGCGAGTGATACGACTCGTCAATCCCGCCGTCGACGCCGTGGAATTCGACCTCTCGCAGCGGATGTCGCCGCCGCAGTGCAGCGAGCACCCTGACCGCGTCGGTGAGCTCGGCCCACTCGTCTGCACGGGTCCAGTCGACCCACGACTGCGGACCGTCGATGTCGTAGGGGTTGTCGTGGCCGTCCTGCGATCGGGCGAACTCGTCACCCATCACCCACATCGCTGCACCCGCCGACAGCAGCAGCACCGCGAAGTAGTTCTTCAACTGCTGCATGCGCAGGTCGGCACCGGTGTCCCATGACCGGTGGCGGTCGCTGGTGACGGCGGCCAGGTCGTACATCGTCAGCCCGTCGTGCGCGGTCACGAAGTTCACCGTCCGCCGCGGCGTGAACGGGCCGGGCTCCGAGAACAGGTCGGGACTCGCCTCGACTCGTCGGCGGACGGCATGTACCAGCCCCGGCTCGCCACGCAGGAGACCACGGACGTCGTCGCGGAAGCGGTCGTTCCACTGCCGCCACGACTCCCACGGCCATCCCCTCCCCACCTGGTACGCGCCGAGATCCCACGGCTCGGCGACGAGGTCGATGCCCCGCTGTTCGGACCACGACGTCACGAGTTCGATCAGGCCGCCACCGTCTCGGGTGAGCAGCGACGCAAGGTCGAAGCGGAAGCCATCGATGCCGAGGTCTGCGTATCGGTCGAGTGCCTCGAGCACCAGCGTTCGCACGTAGGGATGCGACGGATCGACGTCGTTGCCGCAGCCGCTGTCACTGACGAGCGTGCCGTCGGGGTGACGCCGGTGAAGGGCCGGATCGAGTCCACGCAGGCTGAGCGGCGGCATCTCGCTCCCGCCCTCGCCGGTGTGGTTGAAGACGACATCGACCCACACATCGAGACCTCTCGAATGCGCTGCTGACACCAACTCGGCAAGCTCCTCTGCGGCGCGCTGCGGCTCTCGGGCGTAGTGACGATGGACGGCACCCCACACGATCGGCATGTAGCCCCAGTAGTTGCTTCGGTCGTCGAACGGATGCACCGGCATCAGCTCGACGACGTCGACACCGAGCGATGCGATGTGGTCGAGGCGCTCGATGCACCCCAGGTAGCCGCCGCCGAAGCCCTTCACGTGCAACTCGTACACGATCGGCTGCTCGGCTCGATCGTGGAGCCGGGCACGCTGCGGATGCCGCTGCCACGGCTCTCGGATGACACCCCACGGCCCGTCGTCGAGCACGACGACGTCGAGGGCATGCGGATCGACGAGCTGGACGCCATCGACGTCGAGCCGGTACCGGGTGCCCGCCGCCACCGATCCCGAAACGTGCCACTGCTCGCCATCGAGCCGCCGGGCCGGGATCCGGCGGGCAGGCCTCCCCTCCTCGACCACGATCACGGCGACCGCAACCGCTGACGGGGCGTGGACGCGGAGGTCCAGCGGCAGAGACTCCCGACCCATGAGGCACCAGCATGGCACCCGACCTAACCTGCTCGGCGATGGACCACGGCACCTCCCCCGCCTCGCCCGCCGACGTCGCGGCGGCGCTCAGCGCGCACGGCTACATCGCCGACGAGGGACTCGCTACGTCGGTCTTTCTCGCAATGACCCTCCGCCGGCCGCTGCTGCTCGAGGGAGAGGCTGGCGTCGGCAAGACCGAGGTGGCAAAGGTGCTCTCGCGCTGGACCGGCGGCGAGCTCATCCGGCTCCAGTGCTACGAGGGCATCGACGCCGCCCAGGCCGTCTACGACTGGGACTACAGCAAGCAGCTGCTGCACCTCCGCGCCGCAGAGGCCACCGGCGAGTCGCGTCAGCTCTCCACCGACGCGCTCGAGCAGCAGCTGTACCACGAGCGGTTCCTGCTGCGTCGCGCCCTGCTTCGCGCCATCGACACGGCCGCCGCCGTGCCACCGGTGCTCCTCGTCGACGAGATCGACCGAGCCGACGACGAGTTCGAGGCATACCTTCTCGAGGTGCTCAGCGAATACCAGGTGACGGTTCCCGAGCTTGGAAGGTTCGCTGCAGCGGTTCCCCCCTTGGTGGTGCTCACCAGCAACCGCACACGCGACGTTCACGACGCCCTCAAGCGCCGCTGTCTCTACCATTGGGTCGAGCACCCCGACTTCGAGCGCGAGGTCCGCATCGTCAGGCTGCGCGTTCCGCAGGCATCTGACGAACTGGCCCGACAGGTGGCCGCCGCCGTGGAATCACTCCGCGAACTGCACCTCTACAAGCCGCCCGGCGTCGCCGAGACCATCGACTGGGCACAGGCGCTCGCGGCACTCGGCACAGCGACCCTCGACGAGCGGGTCGTGGCGTCGACACTCGGCACCGTGCTGAAGTACCGCGAGGACCAGGAGCGAACCCGCCAGCACGGCATCGCCGACCTCGTCAAGCAGGCGTTCGAACGTGGCCAGCGCCACGACTGACTCTGCCGAGCGGATTGCGGTCACCTTCGCACGGGTGCTGCGCGGTGCCGGTCTGAAAGTGCCACTCGGTGCAGTGCTCGCCTACGTCGACGCGCTCGGGGCGCTTCGGCTCGGCGAGCGCAGCGACGCCTACTGGGCCGGCAGGGCGACGCTCGTGCGTGGACCCGAGGACATCCCCCTCTACGACCGGGCCTTCGAGGTGTTCTGGCAGGGGCTGCGCACCGTCGGCGAGACCGTCGCCGACGAGCCCCAGCGCATCACGCTCGCCGTCGACGACGACAGCGACGGCGACGACGGCGATGACGGCGGCGAACCGTCCGCAGACCCGATGCTGACGCTGCGGTTCTCGGCAGTCGAGACGCTGCGCGAGAAGGACTTCGCCGAGTACACCGACGATGAGTTGCGGCTTGCCCGCGACCTGATGGGACGACTCCGGCTCGCCGGGCCGCCGCGTCGGTCGTTCCGCTATGCGCCCGCACGCGCCGGCAGGCGCAACGACCTGCGCGCCACGATGCGCGCATCACTGCGCACCGGTGGCGAGCCGCTGCGCCGGCACTGGCGCGAACCCGGCCCGCGGCAGCGCCGGCTCGTGCTGCTGCTCGACATCAGCGGGTCAATGGAGCCATATGCGCGGGCGATGCTCCGCTTCGTCCATGCCGCCGTCGCCGGCCGCCAGCGGGTCGAGGCCTTCGCTCTCGGCACCCGCCTCACTCGCATGACCAAGGAGCTCGCTGACCGCGATCCCGACACTGCCCTCGCCCGGGCGGCGATGCGCGTACAGGACTGGAGTGGTGGCACCAGGCTCGGCGACTGCCTGCGCGCCTTCAACGACGAATGGGGTGTGCGGGGCATGGCCCGCGGCGCCATCGTGGTCGTGCTGAGCGACGGATGGGACCGCGGTGACCCCGAGGCCCTTGCCGAGCAGATGAGCCGGCTCGGGCGGGTCGCCTACCACGTGGTCTGGGTGAACCCCCTGAAGGTGACACCGGGCTACGCCCCGCTGGCTCGTGGCATGGCAGCCGCCCTGCCGTTCGTCGACGACTTCGTCGAGGGGCATAGCCTGTCGGCCATGCACCGACTGGCGACAGTGATCGCCGCCGAAGCGCCCCGAAGGCAGGCATCGTGAAGGACCTCATCGACGACATCGAGCGCTGGCGCAGTGCAGGGCTGCGCATCGCGCTGGCGCGTGTCGTCGACATCGAGGGTTCCGGACCGCGCGACCCCGGTGCAGCGATGATCGTCAACGAGCATGGCGAGGTGGCGGGCAGCGTCAGCGGCGGCTGCGTCGAAGGCGCCGTCGTCAGCGAGGCACTCGCCGTCCTCGCCGGCGAGGCCGAGCCGCGTGTCGTGTCGTTCGGGTACAGCGACGACGAGGCGTTCTCGGTGGGCCTCACCTGCGGCGGCACCATTCGGCTGTTCATCGAGCCGCTCGACTGGTGATGCCATGACCGCGTCCGCTTCCATCTACGAGCTCCTGCGCGAGTGCCTGCGCGGCGAGCAGCCGGTGGCACTCGTCACGGTCATCGCCGGACCGGGCGTGGGCCGCAAGCTGCTCGTACGGCCCGACGGGACCACAGAGGGATCACTCGGGCAGGCCGAGCTCGATCGCATCGTCCTCCGCGACACGCTCGCCGAGCTCGAGGCCGGACGCAGCGGCGTGCGCCGCTACGGACCCGAGGGGCAGACCACCCCGGAGGACCTCGCCGACAGTCCCACGCTGACCGTCTTCGTCGAGACGTGGGCACCGCCGCCGCAGATGTGGATCTTCGGGGCCGTCGACTTCACGGCGGCACTCGCCAAGGTCGCCAAGGTGCTCGGCTACCGGGTCACTGTGTGCGACGCCCGGGAGGTCTTCGCCACGCGCCGGCGCTTCCCGATGGCCGACGAGGTCGTCGTCAGCTGGCCGGGGCCGCTTTTCGATCGACGCGGCAGCACGCTGACGTCACGTGATGCGGTGTGCATCCTCACTCACGACCCGAAGTTCGATGTCCCGGCGGTGGCAGGGGCACTCGGCACAGCCGTTGGCTACATCGGCGTGATGGGCAGCAGGCGAACGCACGCCACACGGCTCGAGCGGCTCGCCGAGGCGGGCATCAACCGGCCCGAACAGCTCGCCCGGCTGATGTCGCCGATCGGCCTCGATCTCGGGGCGCGCACGCCGGAGGAGACCGCCGTCAGTATCTGCGCCGAGATCATCGCCCGGAGGACCGGTCGCGGGGTCCCGAGCCTGCGCAATGGCGCCGGCCCGATTCACTGACGGCGCAGCTCAGCCGATCGGCCCGCCGAAGTCGGCATCGTCCTCGCGGCTGGTGCGAAGGTGGGAGAACTCGATCTCCCCGCCATAGGTGGGGGCGTGGAGGATCGCGTGATCGATCCCGAGGTAGAGCGAGATATGGCCCGGGTAGTAGACGAGGTCTCCCGGCTGAGCCTCGTCGCGGGAGAGCGGCGTGACCGTGCGGATCTGTCGGCGGCTCTGCGCCGGCAGCAGCACGTCGGTGGCCGACCAGGCGAAGCTGGTGAAGCCGGAGCAGTCGAAGCCCTTCCCCGGCTCGTTGGTGCGCTTGCGATAGGGGGTGCCCAGCTGGGTCATGGCAGCCATCAGCACCACCTGGTGCCGGTGGTCGGCCGCAGCCCAGGCCGCCTTCAGGCGCAGGGGGTCGACCTCGATACGTCGCGCGGCCTCCACGGCAATGGCGTCGCGGATGGCGATGAACCGGGCGAGGTAGTCGCCGAGGCCGGTGGTGGCGAAGATCTGCCAGTTGCGGAGCCCGTCGGCCGCCAGGGCCGCCAGCGGGTCGCTCCCGAGCGGAATGCTGTCCACGGTCCACGGCGAGGCGGGCGCCAGGCCGAGGGTCGGTCGGAGTGATGCGCCGAGCGCCAACGGCGCCACGGCCGACGCCGGCGTCACGGCACCGGTGCCGACGACGGAGCCGGCCAGAAGGGCGGCTCCGATCAGCAGGGTCGTTCGGCGGGTCGTCATAGGAGAACGACCCTACCGTCATCGAATTGCAACAATCAACGCGCCTGCAATGATTCCGCAACATTTTCGTCATGCGCCCACTCCCTAGGCTCACCCCGTGCCCAGCGTCGCCGCCCTCCTTGCCGCCGGCGGCGCCAGTCGCTACACGGGTGCCACGCACAAGCTGCTGGCGCCACTGGGCGGGTCGACGGTCTGGGCCACCGCCCTCGAGGCCGTGGTGGCCGCCGGATTCGACCATGTCGTGGTGGTGACGGGCGCCGTCCCCCTGACCCTCCCCGACGGGCGTCACCCGACCGTCATCTTCCGTCACAATCCGCGCTGGGCCGACGGTCAGGCCGGGTCGCTGCAGGTCGCTGTGGCAGCGGCCTCCGATCTCGGTGCCGACCGGGTCACCGTCGGCCTCGCCGACCAGCCCGGCGTCGGCACCGCATCGTGGCGGGATGTCGCCGGCGCTCCCGACGACTGCCGAATCGCCGTGGCTGTCTATGGCGGCCGGGTCGGCCCCACTCCCGTGCGACTTCACCGCTCGGTGTGGCCGCTGCTCCCCGTCGAGGGAGATGCCGGCGCCCGACACGTGATTGCCGACCACCCTTCGTGGGTGTGCCGCGTGCCCTGCGTAGGCTCAGTAGCCGATATCGACACCGTGGAGGATCTCGACCGATGGAACGACTGCTGAACGAGTTCGTGGTGCGCCGGCCGATCGACGAGGCCTGGCAGGTGCTCACCGATGTCGAGCGCATCGCCCCATGCCTTCCCGGCGCCCAGCTCGAGGAGATCAATGGCAACTCCTACAAGGGAGTCGTCAAGGTGAAGCTCGGGCCGATCGCCACGGCATTCCGCGGGCAGGCCGAGTTCGTCGAGCGCGACGACGCCGGTCACCGCGCAGTGTTGAAGGGCTCCGGCCGCGACACCACGGGCAAGGGCAACGCCGATGCCCTCATCACCGCATCGCTCGAGTCGCTCACCGCCGACACCACCAAGTGCACCGTGGCCACCGAACTGCACATCACCGGCAAGGTCGCCCAGTTCGGCCGCGGCATCCTCGGCGACGTCAGCGAGAAGCTGATGGCGCAGTTCGCCGACAATCTCAACACCATGCTCGACCAGCAGGGCCCCGACGCTGCCAACGCCGCCGACGCTGCCGCGCAAGCTCCCACCGAGGTTGCGCCGCTCGAGCTGTCGCACATCGCCGGAGCCGCCGTCGCCAAGCGCCTCGTGCCGGTCGTCGTCGCCATCGTCGCTGTCGTCGTCATCGCGATCGCGGTCCTCTGACCCGGCTGTGCCCAGCGCGGCCGACATTCAACGGGTTGCTGCCCTCATCGGCCGCGCCCCACAGGGCGAGTTCGACGTTGTCGTGCGCACCGACGACGGCGACCCGGTCGTACTGCGGAACGCACCGCTGCTCTTCGATGGCACGCCCATGCCAACCCGCTTCTGGCTCGTCGGTGCCCGCGAGACGCGTCTCGTCGGCCACCTCGAGTCGACGGGTGGCGTGCGCCGCGCCGAGTCAGAGATCGATCCCACGCTCATCGCCGACGCCCATGTCCGCTACGCAGCGGAACGAGACTCGGCGCTACCGCAAGGGCATGCCGGGCCACGCCCGTCCGGCGGGGTCGGCGGCACGCGCACCGGAGTGAAGTGCCTCCACGCCCACTACGCGTGGCACCTCGCCGGCGGCGACGACCCGGTCGGCCGGTGGGTCGAGCTCCACCTCGGCAGCGAGGTCGTCAGTCCATGAGCGAGGCCCTCGAGATTCGACTCGAGCCGCAGTCGCTGCACTGCGTGCTCGGCGGACGATCGCTCACGCTGCCCGTCGGACCGCTCACCCTGGCGCGCTCGATCACCGGCGATCCTCCGTCGCCCATCGACCTCACCAATGCCATCGGCCTCGTGGCCGACCACCTCGACGATCTCGATCGCGAGGTGCCCGAGGTGCTCCTCGCACCGCGGATCAGCCTCGCTGGCCACGGCATCCCAGTCCTCGCCGATGTCGAACTCGGTGCCCCGGCGTCACTTCCCATCGAGATCTCGCGGCAGGCAGCCGAGGAGATCTTCCGCACCCTCGCCACCGAGACTGCGGCCGATCGCTCGCGCAATCCCGGCCTCAGCACACCATGGATTCACGACATCCTCGGCACCTGCTGCGCGCTCGTCGCCGTCATGCGCCACTTCGCACTCGACACCATCGAGCTCGCTGCCTGATGCGCGACCATCCGTCGTCCCCGCTCGGAGCAGTGCGCCTGTACGGCCGGCGCGTGATGCTGCGCCCGCTCGCACCGGCCGACTGGAGCCAGTGGCACGAGGTGCGCCAGCGCAACGAGTCGTGGCTCGTCCCCTGGGAGCCCCTGCGTCCCGCCGGCATGCTCGACCCCACCCGCGACCGCGATGCCTACATGTCGAGGTGCCACGCCCGCGACCGCGACCGGCAGGCGGGCATCGCGTACGGCTTCGGCCTCTTCGTCGGACCCGACCTCGCTGGCGAGGTGAACCTCAACAGCATCGTCCGCGGCGCCCTGCAGGGTGCCACGATCGGCTACTGGATCGACCAGGCCAAGGCCGGCAATCGGTACGTCGCCGAGGCCGTTGTCGTGACGCTGCGCTTCGCCTTCGAACAACTGCATCTGCACCGAGTCGAGATCTGCATCGTGCCGCGAAACCGCAACAGCCGTCGCGTCGTCGAAGTGCTCGGACTCCGCGACGAGGGCACCGCACAGCGGTTCCTCGAGATCAACGGAGTCTGGGAGGACCACGTCCGCTACGCCATCACCGCCGAGGAGTGGGATGCGCGGCGCGACGAACTGGGCCGCGCCTGGCTGTGATCAGGCCTGCTCGGCAATAAGCCGGTAGGCGCGGGCCCTGGCCCGGCGGGCCGCCGTGCGCCGCTTCCACGACTTCATCTTCCAGTGCCGAAGCCGCTTCGGACCACTGGCGGCACCGTGGTGCTCGTGGTGATGGTGCTCAGGAACCCATGCCCTGCCTGGCTCATGCACCTCATCAGGCTCGAGGCCGGCCCGCACCTGCGTCGCAACTGCGTGCAGTTCGCTGTGGATGCGGTGCCGTTCGTTGTGGGCATGGGCTCGCAGGTCCATCTTGGGCGGCGGAACCGCCTCGAGGCTGCGGTGGCGCTGACTCATGAGTACCTCCCCTGCTGGGCCTGAGGTCACGGTACGCCTGCTGCGCGTTCCTGACCAGCACCATCAGGTAACAAAAATGCGCGCTTTTGGCGACCTACTGCTTCGACGAGATTCGCTGCTGCAGCGCAGCGATTCGCTCGGCGAACCATGGCTGGCGAGTGCTCCACACCTGCGGCGTGAGCTCTCGCTCGACCGCCTCTGGATGGGTCGCCACGTCGGCCATCGCTGCGATCGTGCGCTTCACCTCGATGAGCAGTTCCCGTGGCGCGCTCGCCGCGCGTGCGGCCATCTCGTGTGCTGCGACGAGCAGCTGGTCGTCATCGACACACCGGTGCACGAGGCCGACGCGCTCGGCTTCGGCACCGTCCATGATCTCGCCGAACACGACGGTGGCGAACGCCGCCTGCGGGCCGGCGATGCGCCGCAGCATCCAGGTATGCCCTCCGCCGGGGTGGATGCCGATCTGCAGGAACCGGGTGTCGAACTTCGCCCGCCGGGCGGCAATGCGGACATCGCAGCCGAGCGCCAGGTTCATGCCGGCCCCCACCGCAGCACCGTTCACCGCCGCCAGCGTGGGCAGCGGACTGCGAGCGATGCGGAGGAAGCCCTCGTAGATGCCACCGAGACTCTCCTTCGTGGCCTCGGCGAGATTGCCGAGATTGGCGCCGGCGCAGAATGCAGGCGCAGCGCCGGTGACCACGACCGCCCCGATCGACGGATCGGCCTCGGCCGCGTCCATCGCCGCAACGATCTCGGCAACCATCGGCGCCGTGAGCGTGTTGCGCTCGGACGGATTGTTCAGCGTGAGCGTGGCGACGCCGTCAGCGACATCGACAAGGACGAGTGACATGCCGTCACCGTAGTTCGGCGCACCGCCGTCCGCTCCCCCGCTACGGTTCGGAACTGTGCTCGACCACGTCTTCACCGACGCCATCAGCGCCCTGCGCGATGCCTTCGCAGCGGCGTATCTCGAGCGTCAGCCCTTCGAGGAGCATTTCCAGGCCGACGTGCTGCTTGGTGACCTCACCTGGGAGACCAGCTACGGCCTCCCCGGCGAAGGCCTGCCCCCGCACGTGGTCGCCCACATCACCTTCGACTGGCCCACGTGGAGCCAGACCGCGTATCGGCAGTGGTACGTCGACGAGGTGCTCGAGCGGCTCCCGGCGATCGAGATCGAGGTGGCCTTCCGAGTGCAGAACCTCGACCGACCGCCCGACGGACCGGCCGTCTTCGCAATCACGCCGGAGACCAGTCCGCTCATCGGTGACGGGCGCCTTGAACGGGCCGGCGTGACGCTCGAGGCCGCCCTCGATGCCGACGGGACAGCGGGCACCGAGCACGCTGTCGAGATCACCTACGAGGGCCTCTACGAACTCGCCGAGTCGACCCTCGCCGATGGCGCGAGCGAACTGCTCGACGAGCACTTCGGCGCCCTCGGCGGATGGATCGCCGCAACCCTTGTGAAGCTGGCTGACATCAGGTAGGCGTGCGTTCGCGCAGCGCTGCTGCGAGCGGCACGATCACGCTGCCGACGACGCCCTGAGCTCGGCCACGGCCGTCACCTCGATGCCGCCACGGGGCCGCTGAGTGAGACGCACCGTCACCCGAGCCGGCGTCGCGGCGCGCATCACCTCTGCGGCAATCTCGCCAGCCAGCGCCTCAGCGAACACGGCCCGGTCTCGGAACCCCCACAGGTAGAGCTTGAGACTCTTCGACTCGATGCACCACTGACGGGGTTCGTACTCGATCTCGACCGAGCTGAGATCGGGCTGCTCGGTGACGGGACACATCGAATTCACTTCGTCGCTCACCATGCGCACGACGCTGACGTTCGCCGGCGCAGGGAAGACTTCGACATGGTCGATCGCATGGCGCACGGTGGCGCCGAGGACGGTGAGACGCGAGGTATCGGTCGACATCCGCCACAGGGTACGGGTTGCCCCGCCGAGTGCCCCCACGTCTGGCACACTCGCCGCCATGACGGTCACCCTCCACGTCGTCGACCATCCACTCGCTGCCGACGCGCTCAGCCGGCTGCGTTCCGTCGACGCCCCCACCTCCACCTTCCGAGCTGAGCTCGAGCGGCTCGGTCTCGTGCTGCTCACCGAGGCAACCCGCACCCTCCGCACCCTCAGCGTCACCGTGCAGACGCCCCTGGCTGCCACCGCCGGTCGGCGGCTCGAGATGCCACCGGTGCTGGTGCCGGTGCTGCGGGCCGGCGTCGGGTTCCTCGGAGCCGCCACCGCGCTCGTCCCCGATGCCGACGTGGGCTTCGTCGGCGTGAGCCGGAACGAGCACACACACCGGCCCGAGCAATATGTCAACAAGCTCCCCGACACGCTCATCGGGCGCACATGCATCGTGCTCGACCCGATGCTGGCTACCGGCGGCTCGCTCGCCCACACGTGCCGCCTGCTGATCGAGCGCGGCGCCGACACTCCCATCGTGGTCGTCTGCGCCCTCGCCGCACCCGAGGGACTCCGCCAGCTCGAGACCGAGCTCGATGGCGCAATGCATGACGTCGTCGTGTTCACGGCGTCGCTCGACGACCGCCTGAACGAGTCGGCGTTCATCGTGCCGGGCCTCGGCGATGCCGGCGACCGCCTGTTCGGCCGCCCCGGCTGACCGGGCCGCCCCAGCGCTCAGGCCAGCGACATCACCGGCTCGCCCGCAGCGGTGAGCCCGAGCGCTGACCTCGTGCACGTGCCGCCGCGGGGTGAACCGTTGTTCCACGCCTGGCGCACGCAGTTCCGGACGGCCTTCTGACCCCACCAGTTCGGGTGGAGGCTCTCCTGCACCGAGTAGGGGCCGCCGATCGTCGACAGCGTGCGAATCTGCGCGACCCACTCGGTGGCATCGACAGCGCCCGTGGCCGTCCACGTCCCGAGACCGGTTGCCTCCATCAGCTTCACGGTGCTCTCGCAGAGCCGCCGCCCGTTCAGTGCCGACGCGATGTTCAGCACCCGCACGTTCCCGGCGGTGTTCGCGGCATTTGCCGCGTTGACGACGGCACCGTTGATTCGCGTCAGGGCCGTGGCGTTCGCCCAGTCGGCGTCGCGGTTCCAGAAGCCGCAGCCTCCCGTCGTCTGGCGGGTGAAGCCGGTCTGCGAATAGCGGAACCCGCTGCCGTTTGGGATTGGCGACGGATAGGTCTGCACCACGATGGTGTACTGGGACGTCGAGTATCCCGCATTCGACATGGCCCGCTTCACGTTGTCGATCGAGCCCTTGATGGCGTTGGTCTGCGCCGTGATGTTCGACTTGGTGAAATTCGACGAGACAATGCTGTCGTCGTAGCAGTAGTTCGGAAACAGGCTCGATGAGGTGAGGAAGTTCGTGACGCAGCGCTGCACGATGGTGGCGAAGTTGAAGTTGTTGCCGCCGATCGACAGCACGACCATGCGCACGTTGTTGCTCGCTGCGAACTGCTCCAGCATCAGCGCCTGCCCCATCCGCCCGCCGGAGTTGTAGAAGTCGATGCCCGGCTTGTACGAGCCGTCGCTCGACACAGTCGTCGACGTCCGCGCCCCCGAGCACGCCAGGTTGAGGCTGTTGACCGACGACCCGTCGGCGGCGGTGCCGATATGAATCTCTGCGGCGGTGCTGCGGTGGCAGCCAGCAATCGTCTCAGAGGTGCCGCCGTTGTCGAGATAGGCGGTCGGTCCCCCGGCATCGACCGAGGACGAGCTGGAGTTGCTGTTGCCGGCCCATCGGCCCGCCTCGCCCGAGATATACGAATCACCGAGGCTGACCACCCACGGCGTGCCGCTGCCCGGTCCGTCGGCGACCGCTGGCACCGCATTGGGGAGGGCGGCCAGCGCCACGGCCGGCACGAAGAGTGCTGCAAGAACTACGGAGAGAGGCCTGCGCATGGCGCCACACCCTAGCCGAGCAGCGCCGCCAGGCTGTCGAGTAGCGGACCGGGGTCCCGGTCGACCCCTTCCCCGTACAGCTTCACCTTCGGCTCAGTGCCGCTCGGACGCACCTGCAGCCGTACCGCATCGCCGAGCTGCAGTCGAAGCAGCCCTGCTTCGTCGAACCACTCGACTGAGGTTACGGCAACGCCGCCCACCGACTTCGGCGGCTCGGCGCGCAGCGACGCCACAGCATCCCTGCCGGCGGCCGGGTCCATGCGCAGCGACCGCTCTGCCATGACGTGGCGTCCGAACTGAGTGGCGAGGGCATCGAGCCGATCCTGCAGCGTGGTGCCCTCGTCGGCTGCCACCGCAGCGATCTCGGCCAGCAGCACCGCCGCCGTGATGCCGTCCTTGTCGAGCGGCCGCGTCGCCACCAGATACCCAAGGGCCTGCTCGTAGCCGAAGACGAAGCGCAGGTCCGGGTTGGCAAGCACCACGTGGCCGATCCACTTGAAGCCGGTGAAGGTCTCGATGCACCGCACTCCGTGCGATGCAGCCAGCCGCGACAGCATCGACGACGACACCAGCGTGGTGACGACGAGCCGCTCGCTGCCCGACGTGTGGCGCAAGATGTGATCGGCCATCAGCCAGCCGATCTCGTCGCCGTACAGTCGGCGCCACGTGCCGTCGGCCTGGGGGATGGCAGCGCCGAGTCGGTCGGCATCCGGATCATTGGCGAGCGCCAGCGCCGCCCCCGACGTCGCGGCTTGCTGCAGCAGCAGGTCCATGGCTCCCGGCTCCTCGGGATTCGGGAAGGCCACGGTCGGAAACCGGCCGTCGGGTTGCTGCTGCGACTCCACGACGACCGGCGCCGGAAGGCCGGCGGCAGCGAACGCATCGATGAGCAACTGGCCGCCGACCCCGTGCATGGCCGTGTACGCCACCGGTACTCCCGCTGCCTCTGGCCGCAGCCGCACCCGGCGGACCGCCTCCAGATAGGCGCGCCGCTCGTCCGTGCCGACGCGTTCAATCAGCGGATGGTCGTCAGGAGCGAGCGCAACCGTGCATGCGTCGACACGATCGATCCGCGCCGAGATGTCAGCATCGGCAGGCGGGACGATCTGCGCGCCGGTACCGAGATACACCTTGTACCCGTTGTCAGCGGGTGGATTGTGCGACGCCGTCACCATGACGCCGGCTGCGGCGCCCAGGCCACCGTTCACCTGCGTGATGCTCCACGCCAGCAGTGGCGTCGGCACCACCGAGTCGAACAGCAGGGCGCGTACGCCGCGTGCTGCGCAGACCCGTGCCGTATCGAGGGCAAAGAGGTCGCTCTTGCGACGTGCGTCGTAGCCGATCAGCACGCCGAGTCGCGCAGCGTCGGGAACGGCGTCCAGCAGGTAGTCGACGAGGCCGGCTGCGGCCTGGCGGACGACAAGCCGATTCATCCGCAGCGGGCCTGCACCGACGGGTGCCCGAAGCCCCGCCGTGCCGAACTGCAGGCGTCCGGCGAAGCGTGCTGCGAGCGCCTCGTCAGGGCCCGTCAGCAGCGCCTTCAACTCGTCGCGCATGTCGGCGTCGGGCTCGGCATCGTGCCACCGGCGAGCGGTCTCGAGCGGGTTCAGAGCGTCGGACATCGAAACAGCCGACCGATCAGGAGAGCAGCGACTTCAGCTCGACCAATGGACGCGGGCCCACATGGGAGATCACCTCAGCCGCCGCCATGCCCCCGAGTGTGGCACACCGGTGCAGGTCGTCGCCCCGCGTGTACCCGTACAGAAAGCCTGCGGCGAACAGGTCGCCTGCCCCCGTCGTGTCGAGCACTCGCTCGACCGGCTGCGCCGCCACGGCGATCACCTCGTCAGGCGTGACCACCAACGACCCCTGAGCGCCGACGGTGATCACGGTGAGCGCACAGTCGTCGCGCACGCACGAGACCGCCTGCTCGAGTGTCTCCACCTCGTACAGGGAGGTGAGTTCAGCCTCATTGCCAAACAGCAGGTCGACCTCGTCGGCCACCAGTGCACGGAAGTCGGAACGATGACGGTCGACGCAGAACGAGTCGCTCAGCGTCAGCGACACCCTTCGGCCGTGGGCATGGGCAACCGACGCCGCCAGGCGGAAGGCCTCCTTCGCCTCCGGCCGGTCGTAGAGATAGCCCTCCATGTACAGCAGCGCTCCTGCCGCCACCGTCCGCTCGTCGATGTCGCCGGTATGCAGCAGCGACGACACGCCGAGGTACGTGTTCATCGTGCGCTGCGCGTCGGGCGTGACGACGATGATGCAGCGACCCGTCGGGATGCCACCCTCCGACTGACCGGCACGGAAGTGCACACCGACTGCGCGCATGTCGTGGCCGAACACCTGGCCGAGGTCGTCGTCGCCAACCTTGCCGATGTAGGCAGCCCGACCGCCGAAGCTGGCCACCCCGGTGAGCGTGTTGGCCGCCGAGCCGCCGCTCATCTGCACCGCAGTGCCAAGTGCCCGGTAAAGGTGCAGCGCCCTATCGGTGTCGACGAGCGTCATCGATCCCTTGACCAGGTCGTGGTGGTCGATGAATGCATCGTCGGCATGAGCGATGACATCGACGAGGGCGTTGCCCACGCCGACGACGTCGTACTCGACGGGCATCGAGACCTGCGGCACGAGAGGGCACCCTACCCGTCGGGACGCACCGCTAGCGTTGCGCCGATGCCTGCCGAGACCGACAGTCCGTACCGCCTGCCACGAGTCGTGGTGCCGCACCGATACACCCTGGCCCTCGAGCCCGACCTCGCTGCAGCCTCGTTCCTCGGCCACGTCGTGATCGACGCAACGGCAGCGCACCCCACCGACCGAATCGTGCTCAACGCGCTCGAACTCGACGTGCAGTCGGTGCGCGTCGACGGCACCGAGCGGCCATTCACCCTCGATGCGGCAGCCGAGCGACTCCACATCGAGGCGGTCGTGGCAGAGGGAGCGGTATCGATCGAGATCACCTTCGCTGGCATCCTGAACGACAAGCTGCGCGGCTGGTACCGCAGCACGTATCTCGATGACAGCGGCACCGAGCAGGTCATCGCCGCATCGCAGATGCAGGCCACCGACTGTCGCCGTGCCTTCCCCTGCTTCGACGAGCCCGACTTCAAGGCCGTGTTCGACGTCACGCTCATCGTCGAGCCCGGGCTGCTGGCCATCTCCAACGGGCCCGAGGTCGAGCGAACGGCCGTCGAACCGGCATCGCCCGCTGGCAGCAAGGTCGCAGTCCGCTTCGCCCCCACCATGCCGATGAGCACCTACCTCGTGGCCTTCGTGGTCGGCCCACTCGAGGCCACTGAGCCGGTGATGCTCGAGCGGGCAGGTGGCGGCGATCCAATACCGCTGCGGATCGTGCACGTTCCCGGGAAGCGACACCTCACGTCGTTCGGACTCGACGTCGGTGCCTTTGCCATCGACTGGTTCCAGCGCTACTACGGAATCCCGTTCCCCACCGACAAGTGCGACATGGTGGCGCTTCCCGACTTCGCAGCGGGGGCAATGGAGAACCTCGGCTGCATCACGTACCGCGAGAACCTGCTGCTCGCGGATCCGAGCAGCGCGACACAGATCGAGTTGCAGACCCTGGCCGACGTGGTCACCCACGAACTCGCCCACATGTGGTTCGGCGACCTCGTGACGATGAAGTGGTGGAACGGCATCTGGCTGAACGAAGCCTTCGCGACGTTCATGAATGTCGCCTGCTGCGCTGCCTACCGGCCCGACTGGCTGCGATGGACCACGTTCAGCCTCGAGCGCAGCGCTGCCTTCGAGGTCGACGCGCTCGACAGCACCCGAAGCGTGGAGTACCCCGTCGAGGCTCCCGCAGACTGCGATGGCATGTTCGACGTCCTCACCTACGAGAAGGGCGGCTCGCTGCTGCGCATGCTCGAGCAGTACCTCGGCGAGGAAGAATTCCGCCGCGGTGTGAGCCACTACCTCGGCACACATGAGTACTCGAATACCGAGACCAGCGACCTGTGGGATGCGATCGAAGCGGCCAATCCAGCCACGCCGGTGCGCCGGCTGATGGACAGCTGGATCTGGCAGCCCGGCTACCCACTCGTGTCGGCGCGCCTCGAGGGAAACAACCTCGTGCTCTCACAGCACCGCTACGCGTACGGGGACACCGACGATCCGACGATGTTCGTGGTGCCGGTGCACCTGCGCATCGACGGCACCGAGCGGAAGGTGCTGCTCGACGATGCCACCCTTCGCGTCCCACTGCCATCCGCCGGCAGCACGGTCGTCGTCAACGCCGGCGGCCACGGGTTCATGCGCGTCGCGTACGACGATGCCCTGCGGAGCCGTCTCGAGGGCGAACTGTCGGCGCTGACGATTCTCGACCGCTACAACCTCGTCGACGACGCGTGGAACGAGGTGGTCGCCGGGAGGCTGGCGGCCGCAGAGTTCGTCGATTTCGTCGAGGGATTCCGCAACGACCGCGACCTCGCCGTCTGGCAGGCCATCGCCTTCGGCCTGCGCGGTGTCAGCCGCCTCATCGGGCTCGGCACCTCGGCCCACGCCGCGTTCCAGCAGCGCGTCGCTGCCCTTACCCGGCCCGCTCTCGACGACCTCGGCTGGGAGACCGCACCCGGTGAGAGCAGCCTGACCTCGAAGCTCCGCGGGACGCTCGTCGGCCTGCTCGCCGTCGTGGGTGCCGACGATGACGCAGTGGCGAGATGCCGCAGCATCGTCGCTGCCGGCGTGGCAGATCCCGAGCTGATGGCGACGGCGACGATGTCCGTGGCGGCACACGGCACCGATGCCGACTACGACGAGTTCTTGCGCCGCTTCCGCACCGCCGCCACACCGCAAGAACAGCTGCGCTACATGTACGCCCTCGCCGAGTTCCCTCAGGCGGCCCAGGTGCAGCGCACCATCGACCTCGCCTTCAGCGACGAGATCCGCTCGCAGAACGCGCCATTCCTCCTGAACCGCTGCATCAACAACCGAGCCCATGGTGCACTGGCCTGGAGCGCTGTGCGCAAGAACTGGACCCTGGCCAACGACCGGTTCCCCGACAATGCCATCGTGCGGATGATCGACTCGGTGAAGTCGCTCACCGAGCGCTCGGTCGTCGCGGACGTTCAGGCCTTCTTCGGCGAGCACCCCATCCCTCAGGCCGCCAAGACCCTCGAGCAGGTGCTCGAGCGCCAGCGGGTGAATGCAGCGATGCAGGACCGCGAATTCGAGCGCCTGCCGGCGTCGCTCACCGGCAGCGCGTGACCGTCACACCCAACTGGCCCACTGGTCGAGCGGCATCCGCTCGGAGCGAAGCGAGTTGATCCGATCGGCGGGGTCGGTGTACCCGACCGCCATTCCGCAGAAGAGCATCTCGTTCTCGGGGGCGCCGACGAACGACCTGACGGCTCCCTGGCGCACCGACCAGTACTCCTGGGCACAGGTGCCGAGGCCCGCCTCGACGGCGAGGAGCATGAATGTCTGCAGGAACATGCCGAGGTCCGACCACTGGGGTAGGCCCATCTGCCGATCGACGTAGCAGAAGAGCGCCGCAGGTGCCCCGAAGAACTCGCCGTTCTTTGCGAACTGCCGCAGGCGCCCCTCCTTGTCGTCGCGTTCGATGCCGAGCAGCGCATACATCTGCTCGCCGATTGCGAACCGGTTCGAGCGATACGGCTCGGTGAGTCCCCTCGGGTAGATGTCGTACTCGGTGGGCTCGATCGGCGGCTGGGTGGTGAGATGGTCGAGCAGTCGCCCCATCGACTCGCCGTTCACCACGTAGATCCGCCACGGCTGCAGGTTCCCCCCGCTGGGCGCCCGCGACGCATCCTCCAGCAGGCGTCGCAGCAGTGCGTCGTCGACAGCATCGGGGAGGAACTGGCGCACCGACATCCGCCGATGGGTCGCCTCACGGACACTCATCTGGCCGACCCCCGGCGATGTGGTGTCAGCCAAGGTGCTGCACCTCGAGCGCTCCGTCGGCGTGCTGGGCACGCAGCACCTTCTTGTCGAACTTGCCGACGCTGGTCTTGGGCACGACGTCGACGAAGCACCAGCGCTCGGGCACCCAGAACTTGGCAGTGCGCTCGAGCAGCCAGGCCCGCAGCTCCTCGGCAGTTGCCGACGCATCGGGCTTCAACACCACACAGGCCATCGGCCGCTCGTCCCACCGGTCGTCGGGAACGCCGATCACGGCCGCCTCGAGCACTGCCGGGTGGCCCATGATCGTGTTCTCGAGGTCGACAGAGCTCACCCACTCGCCGCCCGACTTGATGACGTCCTTGGCGCGGTCGCTGATCATCACGAAGCCGTTCGGCAGCACCGATGCCACGTCGCCGGTGCGCAGCCAGCCGTCGTGGAACTTCTCGTCGTCGGCCACGTTGTAGTAGCTGCCGGTGATCCACGAACCGCGTACCTCGATCTCGCCGAGTGCCTCGCCGTCCCACGGCTGCACGGCACCCGAATCGTCGGTGATGCGCAGCTCGACGCCCGGCATGATGCGGCCGGTCTTCACCCTCCAGTCGGTCTCCGAGAGTGCGGCACGTTCCTTGGGCGGGTGGCCGATGGCGCAGACAGGGCTCGTCTCGGTCATGCCCCAGCCCTGCACGAGCGGCACGTTGAACACGTTGCGGTAGGCCTCGATCAGCCCGCGCGGTACTGCCGAGCCGCCGCACATCACCAGTCGGAGGCTCGACATGTCGGTGGTGGGAGCATTGTTGACGAGGTCGTTCAGGACCGTGGGCACGGCACCGGTGATGGTGGGACGCGTATCGGCGATCACCCTCGAGAGTGGCGCAGCCTGGAGGAACTGCTGGGGAAAGACGAGGTCGGCGCCGATCATCCATGCGGCGTACGGCGTGCCCCACGCGTTGGCGTGGAACATCGGCACGATCACCAGCATGCGGTCTGTCTCGGCAAGCGCGATGTTGGCGGTGCTGGTGACCATCACCGAGTGCATGTACGTACTGCGATGGCTGTACATGACGCCCTTTGGATTCCCCGTCGTGCCGCTCGTGTAGCACATTGCCGCACCGGTCTGTTCGGTGACCTCGGGGTAGTCGAAGCCGCCGGGCTCGGCGGCCAGCAGTTCGTCGTAGTCGAGCAGCCCTGCGCCGAGCGAGCTCGCATCGCCAGGACCCTTCACGATGATGTGCTCGACCGTGGTGAGCTGGTCGCGTACCCGCGCCAGCAGCGGCGCGATCGAGGCATCGACGATGATGACCTTGTCGGCAGCATGATTGATGACGTAGGCGAGCTGCTCGGGGAACAGCCGGATGTTCAGGGTGTGGAGCACTGCACCCATGCACGGAATGGCCAGGTAGGCCTCCATGTGTGTCTGGTTGTTCCACATGAACGTGCCGACCCGGTCGCCCTGCCGCACGCCCAGACGGGCCAACGCCGATGCCAGTCGGTCGGCGCGCTCGGCGACCTCGGCGAACGTGCTCTCGACGTAGCCGTCGCCGGTGAAGGTGATGACCTTGCTCGCCGCATGCACCTGGCGGCCGTAGCGGTACACGGGCAGCAGCGTCAGCTGGTAGTCGTCCATCATCGTGCTGGTGACGGCCATGAGATCCCCCTCCGGATGCACCCGGCACTCCGGCGGGCGCTGATCGGCAAGACTACGACACGATGACCGACATCGCCGAGGTCGTCGGCCCGCTCGTGGCCGACGCTGCGACCGCCAACCACTGCCCTGAGATCTCATGGGGGGTGGTCATCGACGGCGCGATCGCAGCGCACGGCGGCTCCCCGGACCGGGTGTTCCGCATCGCCTCGATGACGAAGAGCTTCACGTGCGCCGCAGTGCTGGTGCTCCGCGACGAGGGCTTCCTGTCGATCGACGTCCCGGTCAGCGAGTACGCGCCCGAACTCGCCGGCATCTGCGGCCCGCTGCGCTCGCCCCCCATCACGCTCCGCCACCTCATGTCGATGACCTCGGGCCTTGCCACCGACGATCCATGGGCCGACCGTCACCTCGACATGTCGCCTGACGAGTTCGACCGCCTCTGTGCAGCAGGACCCAGATTCGCCCACCGCACCGGCGCTCGATTCGAGTACTCCAACCTCGGGTACGGCATGATCGGCCGGGTCGTCGAGCGCGTCACCGGGCAGAGAGTCCGCCACCACGTGACCGAGCGGCTGCTCGAGCCACTCGGCCTGACCCGTACCACATGGGACTGTCCCGACCATGACGACTGGGCGCGACCGCATGTCGTGCGCGACGGCGGTGCGGTCGTCGACCCGATGCCTCCTCTCGGCGATGGTGAGGTTGCGCTGATGGCTGGACTGTGGAGCACCATCACCGACCTGGCGGCGTGGACGACATGGCTCGACGACGCCATCGGCCGCCCTGATGCAGACGACTGGACTGCGCTCGCGCCGACCTCGCGCCGCGAGATGCAGGCGCCGCACGCAGCACTGGGCATCCGCGAAGGCTTCGGCCGTCACCGGCCCACCGACTACTGCCTCGGCGTCAATGTGCGCGACGACCCAACCCTCGGCACCGTCGTGGCCCACTCCGGCGGCCTCCCCGGATATGGCAGCAACATGCGCTGGATCGCGGGGCGTGGCGTGGCGGCGATTGCGCTCAGCAACGTCACCTATGCGCCGATGTCAGAGCTGACCACGCGGATGCTCGTCGCCCTCCACGAGGCAGGGCTGATTCCGGGGCGGCCGCGCATGGCTCCCGACGACGTCGATCGCTCAGCACGGCGGCTCGTCGACCTGCTCAACTCATGGGACGACACAGCGCCGAACGGCCTCTTCGCCGACAACGTTGCCCTCGACCTCGATCTTCAGCGGCGTGCCCACGCTGCACGCGAGCTCATCGCCGCCCACGGGCACATCCACATCGACTCCATCACCTGTACCGGGGCGGCCGATGCATCCATCACGGCGCACGCCGACGATGGCACCGAGGTCCGCATCAGCCTGCGGCTCGCACCGCTACCCGATCCGCTGATCCAGGAGTACGTGGTCACGGCAGTCGAAGAACCCGCCTAGCTCAGCGCCCGGCGGTGTCCTCGAGCAGGAAGTCGGCGACCCGTTCGCCGATCATCACTGTGGGCAGGTTGGTGTTGGCGCGGGTGATGAACGGCATGATCGACGCATCGGCGATGCGGACGTTCGGCACACCGCGCACTCGGGCCCGTTCGTCGACCACCGACAGGAAGGTGTCACCCATCGCGCATGATCCTGCGGGGTGGTAGTAGTGCGACACAGTCTCGTAGTAGGCGGCGTCATAGTGCATGTCGGTGATCCGATCGCCGAGCACCGATGCAAGGTGCGGATGCGACAGCAGTTGCTCGGCAACTTTCACGCCGCGGCGCAGCACCTGCAGGTCGCGCCCGGCGCGGTCCGAGAGGTACTTGTGGCTGATCTTCGGCTGCTGCTCCGGGTCGCCTGAGGCGATGTGTACCGACCCGCGGCTGGCCGGATTGAGCACCGCCACCTCGACGTGCACCTTGCCGTGGAGCGCACTCGTCTGGTCGCTGGCACAGACGGGAAAGACATGGAGGTCGTAGCGCCCGTCGGCCGACAGGTCGGACGTGAACTTTCCGAGCGTCTGCTCCTCGGGAAGGAACCCGGTGGCAGCCGCCGCATCGAGCCACTCCTGGAGCTGCGGTCCGACCGCCCGGTCGGCGTGCACCATCGGGTGGTCCTGCAGATTCGCGCCGACTCCCATGAGGTTCTTGCGGCAGGTGACACCAGCATCGACGAGCGCTGCCGGGTTGCCGATACCCGATCGCTCGAGCAAAGCCGGCGAGCCGTACGCACCCGCAGCGAGCACGAGTGTGCCGGCCTCGATCGTGACGGGTTCGCCGCGTCGCAGCGCAGTGACCTTCACGCCGTGCTCGCCCCAGTCGAAGGTGGCGACGATGGCCTCGTCGACGATGCGCAGCCTGTCGCGTACGGGGTCGAGATAGGCGAACGCTGCATTCCAGCGCGTGGCACCCACCACGTTCACCGTCTCGAGACCGAACGAGTCGCCGGCATCGAGGTCGCACAGGTCGCTGGCGATCGTCCAGCCGAGACTCTCGGCGGCCTGCAGGCAGCGCTCGTGGAACGGCCCGGCCTCGGTGCGCTCGTAGGCGCGCACGCGCATGCGCTGCAGCACTCGCTGGAAGACCGGGGCGACGTCGTTGCCGGACCATCCCGGCACCTTCCAGTCGTCGTACTCCTGACGCTGGCCGACAGCGGCGATGGCGCCGTTGTGCGAACTGCAGCCGCCGATGATGCGAGCACGCTCGTAGCGCCACCGATCGGACGTGTAGCCCCAATCGTGTGACGCGACCGGCATCGCCCTCGCATCGAGGAACTCGGCCGGCCAGCGGCCGGAATCGACGGGACCGTAATCGGGGCCTGCCTCCAGCAGGACCACGTCGCGGCCAGCCTCGGCAAGGCGGCCCGCGACCGCACAGCCACCCGAGCCACCGCCGACGACGACGAATTCAGCCTTCATGCCGCCATGTTCCCACGGTCGCCGACCCGAGGGGAGTGTCGGGCCGGACGAGGTCGTCGACGATGTCGAAGTGGTGCCGCCCGGCGCACTCGAATGCACTGACGCGTGCCCCGGCAGCGTGCAGCACGGCCGCATAGTCGCGCGACTGCGCAGCAAACGCCGCGGTGTCGTTGTCGCCCCACGCCACGACCACCTCGGTCCGGCCAGCGGCGCACGATTCGCCAACGCCGAGCAGCATCGGACTCAGTGCCGATGCCGACGACTCGTCGAGGTGCAGCGGGGCGTTGACCGTCGTGCGCAGCAATGGCCGGAGATCGAACACGCCGCTCACCAGCACCACCCGATCCACGGGCACGGGCGGCTCGGCAGCAATCGCCACCATCGCTGCGAGGTGCGCGCCTGCCGAATGCCCGGCAAGCACGAGACCCGCCGGATCTGCGGTGGCAGCAAGGCGCTCGACCGCGCGTGTGAGGCTGCGGCCGCATTCGTCGACCATCGCAGGCAGCGTTCCGGTGGGGGCGATCGTGTACTCGAGCGCCGCATACGACCAGCCGAGGCCGACGGCACCGGGCGCAAGGTAGGTGGATGCGGCGGCGCTCAGCGCCTGCCAGTACCCGCCGTGGACGAACACGAGGAGCGGCGCGCCCGGCTCCCCCCGGATCAGGCGGGTGCCATCGGCGAGCACTTCCTCGCGGTCGCCGAGCGCTGCCGACGCGGCGGCACTGCGAGCCTCGTAGTCGGCAACGAAGGGCGCTGCGGTGCCGCCGACGCGCGAGCTCGGCGAGTACTCGCGCTCGAGCTCGACGTCGGGCACCGGCATCCGCTCACTGTATGCGGGCCTCGGGACTTTGGTCCCTCCGCCGTGTGACCACACGCCCCTCCCCGGCAGACGGGCGGCTCAATATCGTCGCCACTGTGTCCGCACACCGACGTCCCCGTGTCCTCGCCGCCTCGCTGTCGGCCCTTCTGATCCTGTCGGCAGGTCTCGTGAGCGCCTCCTGTTCGGAGGACCCCAACGATGCCGTCACCACCACGGCACCGGCCGGTGGCGGAGCCACCGACACCACCACTGCGGCGACCACGCCGCTGCCGATGGGCGACATCGTCGCCACTGCGCTCACCAACCAGGTGTTCACCCAGCTCGCCGGCATGGTCGTCGACGCCGGCCTCGTCGACGCCCTGCGCGGCGGGCCGTTCACGGTGTTCGCCCCGACTGACGCTGCGTTCGACAAGCTGCCCCTCGACGTGCTGCACGCCGTCCAGGACTTCGATGGCGACGGCGACGGCACCAAGGAACTGGTCCAGACCGTCCTGCTGCACCATGTGGTCGAGGGTGCAATCGGTCCAGACCAGCTCGCCGAGGGCTCGCTGACCACGCTCGCTGGCACCACGCTCGCCGTGTCGAGGGTGGGCGACCAGGTGTACGTCGAGGGCAACCCTGTGGGCGCCGGTGTCGAGGCCACCAACGGCTGGGTGTACGTCATGGGCGACGTGATGGTGCCGGCCATCGGCACCATCGTCGACGTCGCCACCACGCTGCCAGGGTTCACGACGCTCGTCGACCTCGTGACGACGGCCGAGCTCGTGGCGACACTCCAGGGCGACGGGCCGTTCACGGTGTTCGCGCCTGTCGATGCCGCATTCGAGGCGCTGCCGGCCGACACCCTGGCCGCAGTGCTCGCCGATCCGGCACTGCTGGCACGCGTGCTCACCTACCACGTCATCCCCGGCGCCCTGACCCTCGACCAACTGCAGCCGGGCACCTACACCACAGTGGCCGGCGTCGACCTCACCATCTCCGTGGGCGCCGACGGCGCCACGCTCGTCAACGGCACGCCCATCGTCGTGCAGAACGTCCGGGCCTCGAACGGCGTCATCCACGTGCTCGCCGAGGTGCTGATTCCGCCCGCCTGACGCGATCGCCGGGTGCGATGCTGGCACCCATGCTTCCCATACCCCCGGGACTGCCGATCGCCGAACGGCGCGACGACCTGGTGGCCGCGATCAGCGGCCACCAGGTCGTCGTCGTCGCAGGCGACACCGGGTCGGGCAAGAGCACGCAGCTGCCGAAGATCTGCCTCGACATCGGACGATCGCGAATCGGGCACACCCAGCCGCGCCGGGTCGCCGCCCGGACGATCGCGCAGCGCATCGCCGACGAGACAGGCACCCCCCTCGGCGGCCTCATCGGCTACTCCGTGCGCTTCAACGACAAGGTGAGCGCCGATACCCGCGTGCGGGTGATGACGGACGGCATCCTGCTCGCCGAGATCCAACGCGATCCCCAGCTGCTCCGCTATGACACCCTGATCATCGACGAGGCCCACGAGCGAAGCCTCACCATCGACTTCATCCTCGGCTACCTGCGGCTCCTGCTCCCGTCGCGGCCCGATCTGAAGGTCATCGTCACCTCGGCCACCATCGACACGGCGAGATTCGCCGAGCACTTCGCCGGACCGACCGGGCCGGCACCGGTGATCGAAGTCGCTGGTCGCACCTTTCCCGTCGAGGTCCGCTACCGGCCATTCGGCACCGAGCCCGACGACGACCGCGACCAGGTGCAGGCCGTCATCGACGCCGTCGACGAGCTCGGCGGCGAGGGTGACGGCGATGTGCTGGTGTTCCTGAGCGGTGAGCGCGAGATCCACGACACAGCCGATGCGCTCCGCCGCGATGCAGCAACGCGCGGCAGGCATCTCGAGGTGCTCCCGCTGTATGCCCGGCTCAGCGCCGCCGAGCAGCAACGCATCTTCGAGCCACACGGCGGCCGACGCGTCGTGCTCAGCACCAACGTCGCCGAGACATCGATCACCGTGCCCGGGGTCCGCTACGTCGTCGATGCCGGTCGGGCGCGCATCAGCCGCTACAGCCACCGCTTGAAGGTGCAGCGACTTCCGATCGAACCGGTGTCGCAGGCCTCCGCCAGCCAGCGAGCCGGGCGCTGCGGACGCGTTGCGCCGGGCATCTGCATCCGCCTGTACGACGAGCCCGACTTCGAGGCCCGGCCGCTCTACACCGAGCCCGAGATCCTGCGCACCAACCTCGCCTCGGTCATCCTGCAGATGACCGCACTCGGCCTCGGTGAGGTGCAGCAGTTCCCCTTCATCGACCCACCCGATCCACGCGCCGTGCGCGACGGCGCCGCCCTGCTCGACGAGCTCGGTGCCCTGGCACCCGGCGAGGGCGGACGGCAGGGCGCCCGCCGGCTCACCCGCATCGGCCGCCAGCTCGCCCGGCTGCCGGTCGACCCGCAGCTCGGGCGCATGGTGCTCGAGGCAGAGCGGCACGGGTGCGTACGCGAGGTGATGGTTATCGCCGCAGCGCTCAGCATCCAGGATCCGCGCGAGCGCCCCGCAGAGCAGCGAGCTGCAGCCGACGAGTCGCATCGCCGCTTCGCGACTGACGGCAGCGACTTCCTGGCGTTCGTCCGGCTGTGGGACCATGTGCGCGATCAGCAGCAGGCGCTCAGCGGAAACCAGTTCCGCCGCATGTGCCGCGCCGAGTTCCTCCACTACCTCCGCATCCGCGAGTGGCAGGACGTCTACAGCCAGCTCAGACAGGTGACCGGCGAGCTCGGCATTCGCGGTGGGGCCGAGGCGGGGCATCCCGACCGAGTGCACCAGAGCGTGCTGAGCGGGATGCTCGGCCACCTTGGCATGCGTGACGGTCGCAGCCGCGACTATCGCGGGGCGCACGGGACGCGGTTCTCTCTCGCTCCCGGCACGGCGCTGTCGGCCTCGCCACCGCCATGGGTGATGGCGGCAGAGATCGTCGAGACGACGAGGACGCTGGCCCGCGTCGTCGCGCCTGTCAGGCCCGAATGGGCCGAGTCGCTGGCTCCGCACCTCGTGCGGCACTCGTACGGCGACCCCTGGTGGGACGCCCGACGCGGCGGCGCTGTGTGCCGCGAGCAGGTCACGCTCTACGGCTTGCCGATCGCGAACCGAGTCGTCGGCCTCGAGAAGACCGACCGCGCAGCAGCACGCGAGCACTTCATCCGCTGCGCGCTCGTGGAGGGCGACTGGGACACCACCCAGCCGGTAATCGAGCGCAACCGTGACGTCCTCCGCGAGCTCAGCGATCTGTCGGCCCGGACGCGCCGGGCCGACCTCGTCGATGAGGCCGCCGTGTACGCGTTCTACGACTCACGGCTCGGGCCCGAGGTGGTGAGCGGCCGCCACTTCGACCGCTGGTGGAAGGCGGCCCGTTCGAACGACCCGACGCTGCTCACCATGACGCTCGAGGCGCTCAGCGGCGCTCGAACTGCGCCATCAGTCGACGACTTTCCCACCACGTGGCAATACGAGGATCTCGAGCTCGCTGTCGAGTACCGCTTCGAGCCCGGTGCCGACGATGACGGTGCCACCGTCGTGGTGCCGCTCACCGTGCTGGCGCGCCTCGACGAGGCTCCCTTCGACTGGCACGTGCCCGGTCTGCGCCCGGCACTCGTCGATGCGATGCTGCGCGACCTTCCCAAGGAGCACCGACGCCATCTCGCACCGATGGCCGACGTCGTGGCGGCCGTCCAGGCTCGGCTCGCCGAAGTCGATGCTCCCAGTGAGCAGTTTGTCGATGTCCTCAGTGCAATCGTGGCCGACATTGCTGGCGTCCGAATCCCGTCGCATGTCCTTCGCCAGTCGGCCCCGCCCGCGTATCTCCGTATCCGCTTAGCCGTCGTCGATGGCAGCGGTGCTGTCATCGACAGCGACCGCTCGCTGCGGCGGCTGCAGGAGCGCCTCGCTGCGACAGCGCGCGTGGCAACTGCACGTGCGACCAACGTGGTGGAGCGTCGCGGCGTCACCACATGGGACTTCGGCGACCTGCAGTCCGTGGCCACCGCACCGGACGATGCCAGCACGCGCGGCTACCCGGCACTGCTCGACGACGGCGACAGCGTGTCGATTCGCGTGCTCACCACACCCGCCCTCCAGGCGAAGGTGCAGCACGGCGGCGTCCGCCGCCTGCTGCTGCTCGAGGTGCCAGTCAGCCGACGCGCACTTCGTGCACAGCTCGCCGCCGGTGATCAGCTGGCGGTCGCTGCCGCCGGGTTCGACCTCGACGACCTCGGTGCCGACTGCCTCGTCGCCGCTGCCGATTCGCTGCTCGCCGATGCCGGCGAGGCCATCTTCACCGAGGAGCAGTTCGCGCGACTGCGCGACGACGCACGATCACGTCTGGCGCCGGTGGCCGCAACCGCACTGCACCACGCCGCCCGGGCGTGCTCGGCCGCCGACTCGGTCCGGCGCCGCCTCGCACGTCTCGTGGCACCTGCGGTGGCCGCCTCGGTCGATGACGCGGCGCGTCATCTGGCCCGCCTAGTCCGGCCGGGATTCGCTGCCACTGCCGGCATCAGCCGTCTGCCCGACCTGGTCCGCTACGTGACAGGAATCGACCAGCGCCTCGCCCGACTGCCCGAGAACCCAGCACGCGATACGCGGGGCATGGCCGAGGTGGTCGCCGTCGAGCGGCAGTATCGGGCGCTGCTCGACACGCTCGGCAAGACCGTGCCGCCGGCAGTGGTCGACGTCGGCTGGCAACTCGAGGAACTGCGGGTGAGCACGTTCGCCCAGTCGCTGGGCGCCGCCCGCGGCATCAGCGCCAAGCGGCTCACTGCAGAGATCCTCGCTCTAGGCAACCGCTGAGGCGATCGCGGCGAACATCGCCTGCTCGACCGCATCCGACCAGTCATTCGACGCATCGGGGCGCGACGACAGCTTCACGACAGTGACCGCGCGGTCGCGGTCGAACCACAGCCACTGGCCGTGGATGCCGACGGCAGCGGCCTGCGAGCCGCGATCGTCGGTGAGGTACCACTGGCTTCGATAGCGACCGCCGGGGGGCAGCATCGACTCGTACTCGTTGCCGCGCCACGCCTCGGGATCTCCGCCGGTGAGGAGGTCGTCGATCCACGATGCGGGCACGACCTGGCGTCCGTCGGCCACGCCGCCGTTGCGCACCATCTCGGTGAACCGCCCCATGTCGCGCAGCGTCGCCGCCAGGCCGCCGGCCGTGCGCGGCGCTCCGAGTCGATCGACCGCGATGTCGGCACTGCACCATGCGCCCATCGGTGCCCATATCCACTCGGAGAGCATCTCGGCGTACGGCCGGCCCGCCGCCCGCTCGCACACCCAGCCGAGCATGTCGCTGATGGGCGACAGGTACCGGAAGGGCCCGCCATGGCGTCCGTCTCGCCGACCCATCGATGCCAGGTACCCGTGCAGGTCGGGTGGGTTGGCGGGATCGCTCGGCGGCAGCCAGCCGATGGCCTCGCGATAGCGCGCCATCATCCCCGTCGAGTCGTCGTAGACCTCGTCGTAGTCGATCGACACGCGCATGTCGAGCAGGTCGCGCACTGTTGCATCGCCGAAGCCGCTCGACGCGACCTCGGGGACGATCTCGCCGACTCGGGCATCCATCGACAGGCCGCATCGGTCGAGCACCAGGCCAGCGAGGATGCCGGTGACCGACTTGGTGACGGAGAAGAGCAGGTGGGTTGCGACCGGTGTCAGCGTGCTGGCGTACTCCTCGTGCACGATCACACCGTCGTGCAGCACCAGCAAGCCGTCGCCGTCGCTTTCAGCCATCCAGCTGCGAACAGTGCGGCGACGGCCGTCGACTGCGAACTCGAGGTCGGCGAGCCCGTCATGCAGGTCGACGCGCAGCGGCGACACGCGGTCGGGATCGCGGGCCACGTTGGCCGAGGGCACGACCTCGCGCATGTGCGCGAGGCCCCAGCGGTTGTGCGGGGCGACACGCCAGTTCGCCAGAGTGACAGCGGCCCCTTCGACGGATCGAA
>JBJOMQ010000005.1:0-55761 GCA_046052275.1 Actinomycetota bacterium
CGAGGAGTGCGGACTTGCCGATGGCGGACTCGTCTCGGGAATCCGCACCCTGCGCCGCCGCTGACGGCAGCCGATCCCGTGCCGACCAGGGACGGCACGACTGGGCGCAGCACCGCCCGCCACATGTCCGCAGTGTTCCTCGTGGAACACCCCGCCCGTTCCACCGTCGCGTCGCGGCCGGCAACGGCGTGGAGTGCGGCAATGCGGGGCCGACCGTCACCGATAGTCCAGGCGGGATGTTCCACGTGGAACACTCGAGGACCCGCATTCTCGAGGGGCGCCGAGTGACGTGTTCCACGTGGAACCACTGAGGGCTGTCGCTCCCGGGTGCCGGGCGGGCAACATGTTCCACGTGGAACATGGCATGGGCGGAATCCCGCCGTATCCGGCTGTAGCGGGGTAGCCTCTGGGAGGTTTCCCCCATCCGGCCCCTCACGCTGTGGAGTTTGGCGCAATGAGCGAACATCCCGCCGCACTCCGATCGCTCCCCCGAGTGATCGCGATTGCCAATCAGAAAGGTGGCGTCGGTAAGACGACGACCACCGTCAACCTCGGCGCCTGCCTGGCCGAACAGGGCTTTCGGACGCTGATCGTCGACCTCGATCCGCAGGGAAACGCCTCGACCGGCCTCGGCATCGAGAACCGTGGTCTCGACACCTCGATGTATCAGGTCCTGATGGACGATGCGTCGCTCGAGAACTGCATCGAGCCCTCGGCGGTGAAGAACCTCTTCGTTGCCCCAGCGAGCCTCGACCTTGCGGGTGCGGAGATTGAACTCGTACCCGCCTTCGGGCGTGAGCATCGGTTGCGCAAGGCGATCGACGCCGTGCTCAACGACTTCGACTATGTGCTGATCGACTGCCCTCCGTCGCTTGGGCTGCTGACCGTGAACGGCCTGACGGCGGCGCGTGAGGTGCTGGTGCCGATCCAGTGCGAGTACTACGCGCTCGAGGGACTCGGCCAGCTCCTCCGTAACGTCGATCTGGTGAAGAAGAACCTCAATCCGTCGCTGGAGGTGAGCACGATCGTCTGCGTGATGTACGACCAGCGAACGAAGCTCGCCGACCAGGTGGTGGCCGAGGTACGCGAGCACTTCGGCGACAAGGTCTGCAAGACGGTGGTGCCTCGCAACGTGCGCCTCTCGGAGGCGCCGTCGTACGGTCAGCCGATCATCGTGTTCGATTCCGCTTCTCGTGGAGCGACGGCGTATCGCAACGTTGCCAAGGAGGTGAGCGGTGGCTCGGCCCAGCGGACTCGGTAAGGGACTGTCAGCGTTGATCCCCGCCGGCGGTGCTGCGGCGACGGACAGCGGCGCGAAGGGTGGACCTCGGCTGATGGAGATTCCCGTCGCCAGCATTGTCCCGAATCCGAATCAGCCGCGCGTGCACTTTCCTGAGGAGGCACTCGCTGATCTGGCTGCGTCGATCAAGGAGATCGGCGTGCTGCAGCCGATCCTCGTTCGCGATACGGGATCGGGTGAGTACGAGCTGATCGCCGGCGAGCGGCGCTGGCGAGCTGCGCGCCGTGCCGGCCTCGATGCCATTCCGGCCGTCGTCAAGGTGACCGACGACATGGGGTCGGTGCTGGAGGCGCTCGTCGAGAACCTCCATCGCCAAGATCTGACGCCGCTCGAGGAGGCTGCCTCGTACAGCCAGATGATCGACGACTTCTCGCTGACCCACGATGACGTCGCCAAGCGGGTCGGCAAGAGTCGCTCATCGATCTCGAACACGCTCCGCCTGCTCTCGCTGCCGGCGAGCATCCAGGCCCTGCTCGCCGACGGCCGACTGTCGGCGGGTCACGCCAAGGCGCTGCTCGGCACGCCTGATCGGAATTTCCAGGAGCACATCGCCAAGAAGGCGGTGAGCGAGGGGTGGACCGTGCGGGCCGTCGAGCTGGCGATTCGCGACCGGGAGGGCCGCTCGACTGCCACCGACGACGGGACGACGACGCCTGGCGGCTCGGTGTCGGACCGTCGGGGCGGTGGCGGTGGTACCGAGCCCGTCGTGCCGGCGCTGCGGCCGCCGGGACTCGTGGAACTGGAGAATCTGCTCGCCGAGTACTTGTCCACAACTGTGCATATCTCCATGGGGGCAACCCGTGGAAAAGTGGTGGTTGAGTTCGCCGACCTCGAGGACCTCGAGCGCATTTATCACCAAATGACCACGCAGAGCGGCAATCCGAGCTAGTTCATCACGTGGCGTGAGGTATGCAGTGAGACTCGCGCGTGAGGGTTACGCACACAGGTGGGACAAGGCTGTGGAAAAACCCTCATCTCGCGCGTGAGATCCACACCTCAATGGCGTGGAGTGCCGCATCGACCACCAGCGGGGCCGCATCGAGGGCCTGGCGGAGGGGGCCGACCGTGACCAGGACCGCCGGCATGCGCGTCTCGCGCAGCACCGGCAGGCGCATGCCGTCGGTGGCGGCCCGCAGATGCGGCACCACGCCGAGCTGTGCGACTAGGCCCTCGGCAAGGGTTCGGCCGCCGAGCGATTCGAAGGTGGGCACGCGGTAGAAGTGGACGACGGTCGTCGGTTCGTCGCTCGCCTCGAAACCGAGGTACACGTGGGCACCGAAGTGGTTGGCGGCCAGTGCCTGCGCCACGGCATCGGGTTCGTCGAGGGTCATCACCGACGCACCGCGCAGGCGCAGGTCGCGCGCCAGCGGCCGCACGAGGCTGCTGAGGCCGCCGAACTGCCCGAGCACGATGCGGCAATCGGCCAGTGACGCTGGACCCGACCTCAGCGCCTCGCGCTCGCGAACCGCGGCGATGCCTGGCCCATCGCCGGTCTGGCCACTGACCCTGAGGATCGCCCGCACAGTCTCGGGTCCACAGACCCCATCGGAGCGAAGCCCGCAGTTGGTCTGGAAGTCGTCGACGGCACGGCCCGTGCGCGGCCCGAAGATGCCGTCGACTCGACCTGGATCGAAGCCGAGCCGCGCCAAGCGGGTCTGCAATTCGGCGACGTCGTCACCGCGGAGGTTCGGCGAGGTGAGGTAGAGCGCTCGGTCGCCCAGCGACCACGACGCCTCGACGAGCGCCAGCCAGGTGTGCTCGTCGCAGATGCCGTCGCCACGCAAGCCGCGAGCCGACTGGAACGCACGCACCGCCAGTTCGGTACTCGGGCAGTACACGCCCGCCTCGGCCCCAGCAGGATGACATCCGGCGGCGCTCAGGCGCCGCTGCAGGTCGCGGATGGCCTCGCCGTGCTGACCGGGGGTCAGTGGGAAGGAGGAAGAAATTCGCTGAGCTCCTGGAGCAGTTGGCCCTTGCCCTTGGCGCCGACGATGCGCTTGCGCACCTCGCCGCCGTTGAAGACCAGCAGGGTGGGAATGCTCATGACGCTGTAGCGCATCGCAAGGTCGGGGTTCTCGTCGACATTCAGCTTGGCGATCGTGACCCCGGGCTGCTCGGTGGCGATCTCACCGAGGATGGGAGCGATCATCTTGCACGGACCGCACCACTCGGCCCAGAAGTCGACGACGATCGGCTTGTCGCTGGCCGCGACCGTCTCGTCGAATGTTGACGTGGTGAGGGTGACGATGCCATCGGCCATGCCGGTTCCTTTCGCTCGGGACGCCATGCTACCCGTGAGGTCTGGGCAGGGGCGTGCCAGCGGCGAGGCTCAACCAGGCGTCGGGGACGCGTCTCAGTGCGAGCCGTGGGCTTCCAGCCACCGTTCGCAGTCGATCGCTGCCATGCAGCCCGATCCGGCGGCGGTGATGGCCTGGCGGTAGGTGTGATCCTGCACGTCGCCGCAGGCGAACACGCCGGCGACGTTCGTGTGGCTCGAGCCCGGCCGGGTGACGAGATAGCCCGAATCCTCCATGTCGAGGACCCCCTTGAACAGGTCGGTGTTCGGCCGGTGGCCAATGGCCACGAACAGGCCCGTCACCGGCAGCGTCGACACGGCCCCGGTGACCACATTGCGGACCACCGCCCCCTCGAGGCGGTCGGTACCGAGAAGGTCGTCGACCACTGTGTTCCAGAGCGGCTCGATCTTCGGATTCGAGAGCGCCCGCTCCTGCATGATCTTCGAGGCCCGCAGCGTGTCGCGGCGGTGGATGAGCGTCACCTTCGAGGCGAACTTGGTGAGGAAGGTGGCCTCCTCGATGGCCGAGTCACCGCCGCCGACAACTGCGATCTCCTGGCCGCGGAAGAAGAACCCGTCGCATGTGGCACAGGTTGAGAGTCCATGGCCGAGCAGGCGGGTCTCGGCGTCGAGCCCCAGCATGAGGCTCTGCGCCCCGGTGCTCACGATCACTGCATCGGCCGTGTACTCGGTATCGCGCACCCACACTCGCCGAGGCGATGACGAGAAGTCGATCTTCGTCGCCTTGGCGGTCAGGAACTCCGCACCGAACCTGACGGCCTGCTCGCGCATGCGCATCATCAACTCCGGGCCCATGATGCCCTCGGGAAAGCCGGGGAAGTTCTCGACCTCTGTGGTGAGCATCAGCTGACCGCCGGGCTGGTCGCTGGTGCTGCTCGGCTCGCCCTCGATCACGAGCGGGGCGAGACTGGCTCGGGCGGTGTAGATGGCGGCCGTGAGTCCTGCGGGACCCGACCCGATGATGACGACGCGGTGGTGGCTCATGGTCTGCTCCTGTGGCAGGGGATGGGCGAGTGAGATCGGCCGACTTCGACCGGTGCTAGCGCTCGGCGGGCTGGCGATGCCGACGACGGAGGGCGACGAAACCGAGGCCGACGAAGATGACCGCGAGGACGAAGTAGGTGATCCACACGGTGGTGTCGTGGTCGGTGCGCGCCACCCGCGAGACGGCGGTCTGGGTGAGGCGCATCAGCAGGATGAGCGCCAGCGGAATCGCCGTCGAGAGGGCGATGACGACGAGAACGCCGAAGACCACGGCCCGGGATGCCTTCACGGCGTTGTCGGTGGTGACCGACCGGAGGCGGCCCACCCAGTGCTCGAGCGTGCCGGCGATGTTCCGCGACCAGTCGGGGTCGGTGAACGGGTTGCCGAACATGGGGCGAGCCTACCGGCCAGCCCTACCAGAGGCTGAGGGCGAGCAGTCCGAGCGCGAGGTGATAGGTGGCCATCACGACGAGCCCGCCCGCCCGCACCGGCCGCACGAACTGCCGCCATCCGAGCACGGCGTCCGATACGACGAACGCGGTCGATCCGGCGATCACCAGCGGGTCACCCGTCGCCCATCCGACGGCAGCCATGGCGGCGATGACGATGAGGTACCCGAGCACCGGACGTCGCAGCGATCGGCTGGACGCAGTCGCGCCGCGCACAATCACGTTGCCGACCGTGGCGATGAGGAGCGCTGCGGCGATCAGTGCCACGCCGCCGAGGGCCAGTCGATCGAGGCCGCGGACGACGAACGAGGCGACGAAGACGACATGGCCGACGAGGAAGGCGGCCAGTCCGGCCACGAACCGGTCGACGGCCGGCAGCAGGGCGATGTCGCCGGCGAGGCACAGCACGAGGGCGATCACCGTCAGCGTTCCAGCGGTGCCCGCATCGGCAGCCAGGGCGAGCCCAGCAATGCCCAGGGTGACCAACGGCTTGGTGACCGCCTCGACTCGCGTCCGTGCCAGTGCTGAACCCCCGGCGCGTTCGACGCGCGACCACCAGTTGGCGGCGGCGAGCACCGTGATGGCGACGACGAGTGCGGCAGTCACGGCGGCGAGGCTAGGGGAGCAGCCGTGCTGCTGCGCGCGAACCGAGGCCGCTCAGGGCGCGACGACGAGTTCGGTGCACGACATGTCGACCACGCGTACGACACCGGATGCGGTGTCGAGCACGGCGACACCGATCGATCCCTGCCACGACACCTCGGCCAGCACGATCTCTGCGGGCGACAGCGGGCAGTCGAAGCCGGGCACCGCCGCACCTGCAGTCGCAGTGGCCTGCACGCTGACGGCCGAGTCGGTACCGGGCGTGCCAGGGCCGGCAGCGAACGAGTCGGCGAGTTGGCGAAGTGCGTCGACACTGTCGATCACGAGCGGTGCCGACGCGGGTCCGACAATCGCCTCGATCGTCGCGGCCGGCGCCTCCGACTGCGACGGGCTGGCATCACCGATCTGTGGTGCTTCCCCCGACTCCATGCGGGTGCTGCCATCGGCCGCGATCACGGCTCCGCCGGCGTCGTTGACGACGTCGGCAGACGAGTCGGCATCGTTGCCGCCGAGCCGCGGCAGGGTGGCGACGGCGACGACCAGCAGGGCGGCCGCTGCGGCTGACACTGTGGCGATCTGGCGTTGCCAGCGTGCAGGACGGATCACCGACGCCGTGCGCGTGGGCTCGGCGGCGACATCGTTGTTGGCGCTGTGGTCGGCGCTGTGATCGGCCGCTGGCTGCGTGTCGGCGACATGGTGTGCCATCGCCGCCGCGACGGCAGCAGCGCGCTGCGACTCGGTCGGGGCGAGCGATGCGATGTCGGCCCGGAGCAGGTCGCGGGTGGCGATGAGCGCATCGAGCCACTCATTGTCGGGTTCGACGGTGCCGGGGACGCGGTGCAGGCGGCCCTCGAGGCGTGCGTCGAGGGCGTCGTTCAGCCGGGCGAGCTGGGCGTCGTCGGGCAGGGGCATCGGGTCGGAGGTGCTCATGTGGCCTCGGTAGGACGTCGGGAGTCGAGGGCGTGGTTCCCGGGCGCATGACCGAGGTCGCGCGCGAGCTGGGCCCGGCCACGGGCGATGCGGCTCTTCACCGTGCCGATTGGGATGCCGAGCGTTCCGGCGATCTCGGCGTAGTCGAGGTCGGCGACGTCGCGGAGCACCACGGGAATCCTGAAATCGTCAGGGAGCCGGCTGAGCGCGGCCTCGAGCGCGGGGCCATCCGTGAGCCGGGCGGCAATCTCGTCGATCGACCGGTCGGCCGCTGGATCCACCACCTCGGTGACCGCTCGGTCGGAATCCGACGATGCCGGCGCCGGGCGCCGCCGCCGTCGACGGAGCTCGTCGAGGCTCGCATTCGCCGCAACCCGATAGGCCCAGGTGCTGAAGGCCGCCCTGCCATCAAATCGGGGCAGGCCGCGAACGATCGCGATGAGCGCCTCTTGGGCCGCATCAGCGGCATCGGCATGGCTGCCCGTGATCCGCCGGCACACGGCGAAGACCCTGTCGTAGTGGCGGCGAAGCAGCATGTCGAGCGCAGCGCTGTCACCACGCCGTGCAGCGTCGACAAGGGCGTGGTCGTCGACGTCGGTCGACAGTCGGGAGGCGGACGGCGTCGCGATGTGGCCGAGGCTACCCATCGCGGTGGGCCGAGTGTCCCGCAGTGTGCGGACGGCGCGCCATCACGAAGGATCGGGTTGGCTACGAGACGATGCTGATCTCGCTGATCGCCCCGCGGTAGGGGTTCTCGGTGCAGGCGCCATCGGGACCGAGTTCGTAGAAGGCGATCAGCACCCACCGACCCGTCACGGTGGCCTCGACCTTCACCGGTTCGCTGTCGGCGAACTGGGCGATCTCGCTGCCCCAGTCGGCGAATGAAGGGGGCAGCGACTCGGCTGACGACGAGAAGATCCGCACCTGCGAGGGAGCGCTGGCGATGCCGACCCGAATCGTTGCGGTCTGGACCGTGCCGAGGTCGGCGACCAGTCCGACGCGGCCCTTCGAGCCCATGTACCGGTCGACATAGCAGAGAGTGCCCCATGCGGTGGCAGGGTCGCCGTCGATGGCGAGCGCAGTGAACGATGGCTGCTCGTCGCCGTCGCCATCGGGGTCGTACGACGTGAGTGCCACGATCGCCGGCAGCGAAGGCGTGCCACCACCGATCGGTGCAGCGGAATCGGCGGGACCTGCCGTGCCGCCAGGTTGTGCCGCCGCGGGCAGCGACTCGGACGACGAATCAGCAGCACCGTCGGTCGGCTGGCCATCGGTGGAGGGAACGACCGAACTCGACTGGCGCAGGCTCGCCCAGACAGCGCCACCAGCGATGACGGCCAGCAGGAGCAGTACGGCAACCACCAACCCGGTGGTGCCGGTGCGCTGCTCGTAGTGCCGATTGGGGCGCTGGTCGGGCCGGCGCGGATTCTGAGGCGTGCGGTCGGCGATCTTCGGCGGACCAGCAGGACGACCCGACCGGTGCACGGGGTCGCGGGTAGGCGAGTCCTGTGGAGCCGTGATCGCCTCGGCTGGTCCCGGTCGTGGCGTGGTCGGCCGTCTCGAGTCGGCTCGTCCCGACTGCGGGCGGGCGGTGTCGGTACGAAGCGAGGGGCTGGGGGCCGCCGTGGCCCGGCGGTCGGCGGTCGTCGTCGACGAGCGCCGCTGCGTATCGGCGGGCGGCATGGCCTCGAGCCGGGCGATCTCGGCGCGCAGCTCGGCGCCGCTCGCGAAGCGGTCACTGGGCTCGCGGGCGAGGAGACGGTGGATGAGCGGCGCCAGACCCAGCGGCAGCGTCGGGCGCAGGCGCATCAGATCGGTGGGATCTCGGTTCAGGCGGGCGAGTGCCGTATCGGCATCGGTCTCGCCGAGGAACGGCACGCGGCCAGCGAGGCACTCGTAGAGCACCAGTCCGAGCGAATAGAGATCGGCACGCCCGTCGAGTCGGTTGCCTCGGACCTGCTCGGGCGACAGGTACTTCGCCGTGCCCATCATGATGTTCGGACTCGTGAGGTCGTCACCGTCGTCGATGCCCTTGGCGATCCCGAAGTCGGTGAGCAGCACGCTTCCCTGCGGAGTGATCAGGATGTTGCCCGGCTTCACGTCGCGGTGCACCAGGTTGGCGCGGTGGGCGCACTCGAGCGCAGCAGCGATGCACTTGCCGATGTGCATCGTGAAGGCGGGACTCAGCCGCCGCTTCTCGTCGAGCACCTGTCGCAGGCTCTTGCCGCTGACGAGTTGCATGACCACGGCCTGGCGACGTGAACCCTTCGAGGTGTCCTCGATGGCGTCAAAGACAGCGACGATGTTGGGGTGGCTGAGCTGCGCAACGGCGATCGCCTCGCGACGGAAGCGCTCGGCCACGATCGGATCAGCGGCGAGCGTGGGCTTCAGCAGCTTGACGGCCACCTGGCGGGTGAGGGCCAGATCGGTGCCCACCCACACCTCGGCCATGCCACCCTGCGCGAGCCGCCGGTCGAGGCGGTAGCGATCGGCGAGGATCGTCGGCGACGCGCCGCCGTGAAGGGGGAGGATGGCAGACATGTCCAACCTCCGACACTAGTGGTGGGTCTCCTCCGAGGGCCGACAATGCGGCACCCGACGACGTTCAGCGCGGCGCAGTGATGAAGGCGATGCCGATGGTGCCGGGACCGGCGTGCGAGCCGACCACCGGCCCGATGTCGCCGACCACGATGTCGCCGCTGAAGTGCGGACGCAGCATCGCAACGAAGGCGTCGACATCGGGGCATGCGGCATGGAGCACGGCGAGCTGCTCGATCGTGCCGGCATCGCGCAGCTTGTCGACGAGGAAGGCCAATGCCTTCGAGCGCGTCCGCTGCTTGCCGCCTTCCTCGACCTTGCCGTCGCGTACTTCGATGATCGGCTTGATGGCGAGCGCCGACGCCAGCATTGCCTTGGCACCACCGATCCTGCCGCCCTTCTTCAGGTTCTCGAGCGTGTCGAGCGCTCCCCACACCTTGGTGCGAGTCGACAGGTCGCGAGCGAGCGACACGACCTGCTCGTGGGTACCCCCGCGTCGGGCAAGGCGGGCTGCCTCTGTGACGATGACGCCGAGGCCGAGCGTCACCTGCTGGCTGTCGACAACATCGACACTGATCTCGCCGGCCACGGCACGTGCGGCGAGCTCGGCCGACTGCATCGTCGCCGACAGCGCTGCGCTCAGCGAGATCACGACGATGCTCGAGGCGCCCTCGGCGCGAAGTCGGCGATACGCCTCCTCGAACTGCCCCGGTGCTGGAGCCGCAGTAGAGGGAAGATCGGCTGCTGCGGCGCACTTCGCCCAGAACTCTGCCGGACTGAGCTCGGCGCGATCGACGTACTCGGTGTCATCGATTCGGATGGTGAGCGGCACGATGACGATGCCGAGCTCGTCGGCGACGGCCTGCGGTAGGTCGCATGACGAGTCGGTGACGATGCGGACGGCGGATTGCGCTGGCGATGCTGACGGAGAATCGGCGGTCACAGCGGAAAGGGTAGTGGGCGCGTCAGCGCTGGTCGCTGCCGTCGGCCTCGACAACGGGCGATGCCTCGGCGGCGGCCTCCGTGCCGGCCGACGACGAGACGGCATCGACAGCGGCGACTGCGCGGGCGCTGGGGTGCGCCAGGGCAAAGCGCCGCCGTCGCAACTGTTGAACATGGCGTCCCCACCAGCTGAGGACGATCAGTAGCAGCGCACCGGTGACGAGCGGTCCCAGGCCGCGTAGCGCGTTCACGCCGGCCGACAGTGTCACCGGATCGCCCAGCGGCACTCCACCCGTGGGTGTGACCACTTCGAGGGTGACGGGAAACCGGCCGTTGGTACGCGCCTCGACTGGCACGAGGATCTCGGTGTACTGACCCGGCGCGAGCTCGACCTCGGATGGCGCAGCAGGAAAGAGCAGCTTCGTCGACGAGAGCCGTACCACCACGCGCAGCGGCGCCGAGGCCCTGTTGTAGAGCTTGACGGGGATCTCGGTGCTGCGGCCGGTGAGAGTGAACGCGAATCCGTCTGGCAGTACGACGCTCGACCTGATGTCGGCGAGTTCGGCGGAGATGCTGCCGACAATGGCTGTGACGCCGTCATCGGAGATCGCAGGCGTCGGCAGCAAGTCGATGCGCCGCTGCCACTCGGCGAGTCGCGGGTCGTCGTCGGCCAGCATGCTTCCGGTGGTCGCGGTGTCGAGCGCGATCGCTGCTGCCTGCGAGAGCCGTGAGGAGAGTGCAGCACTGCTGTTGGCGTTGTCGACCGAGGTAGATGTGTCGACGAGCGGGATCACCACCTCGGTGCCATCGATGAGCAGGCGGTCGATGGTGGTCGCCAATTCGTCGACCGTCACCATGGTGACGGCTGGTGTCTGCTCGAGCAGCGCGCTGAGCGGCTCGAGCAGTGCCGCGGGGATGATGCCCACATCCGGTGCAGCGAGCAGCAGTCCGTGCCGTGAGGGCGCACCACCGTTCAGGGCGATCTCTTCGCGCGCCGCGACGATGTCGGCAACGATCTCGATTGCCGCCAGCAGCGGCTGGGTGGTGGTGGCGGCAAGCCTGCTCGACAGTGAGCGGTCGACTACCAGCGCGTCGATCGTGGTGTCGTCGTCGACGCCGAGCTGCACGAGCTGGGTCGAGTCGGTGTAGAGCGAGAGCGACCCGGGCAGCTCGTCGTAGAGGTCGACGGGTAGGACCACGGTCCGCGCTCCGAGGTCGCGCAGCAGTGCTCCGCCGCCGGCAGTGAGCGCCTCGTTGGCGAGCAGGACGTTCCTGCTCGGCGGCTCGCCAGCGACTTCGCCGAGTGCGTCCTCGCCGTCGCGAAGCCATCGGCCGTACAGCGATGCGATTCCGGCGGTGGCGGCGCTCGACGGCGACAGCGGCCAGAGGGTTGCCGGAAGGAGGCGGTGCGTGGGAACCACGGCAGCGAGTCGCTCAGCGAGGTCGGCCGTGCCGCTCGTGCTGTCGGGTAGTGCTGCTGCAACGGCGGGGGAGATGCTGATCGCAACCGGCACCCTGCTGGCCTCGAGCGAGTCGACGAGCCGCGACATCTCGTCGATGGTGCCCTCGTCGATGACGGCTGCGTCGAGGGCATTCGGCTCGATGCGCACGGGCCGCTGCGCCGACATGATGAATGACAGGTTGATGGGTTGCTCGTCTTCCTCGTCGGCGTCGGGGAGGCGGTGCACGAACGAGATGAGCTCGGCCGTGACATCGCCTCGCCGGGTGACCTCGATGACCAGTGGGTAGAGACCCGGTCGGGCTAGCTGCAGTGCTGCTCCCGTTCTGGTGGAACGCTCGACGGGTACGAACGCGCGTAGCGCCCCGTTGGGCAGGCGGGGCAGTTCGGCGAGGTTGAGGTCGACGGAGTCGGCGGTGCGCGTGAGCACGCCGTCGACCGCCTCGGTCACCTGCGAGCGCCGCTCGATCGGCCGGTGGGCAGTGACGACCAACTGGGCGCCCGAGTCGACTGTCTCGGCGGGAAGCCTCAGGTCGATGGTGATGATGCCGTTCGCAGCGACATCGAAGGTCTGCGCGACCAGTTCGATCTGTCCGCGGCTGGCAACGTCGGTCAGCGCACCGGCAGCGGTCTGCGGAACTGCCACCACGGCCACGAGCAGACACGTGGCTGCAGCGACGGTGGTCGAGTGCAGGGCATGGCGCAACGCGCGACTCATGCCAGCGCCCGCTCGAACACCCTGAGCCGCTCGTCGAGTGCGGAGAAGCCGACGTCGTCGTAGAGCGCGAGCGCAGCGTGGTTGTCGACAGCGGTGTTGACGAGCACGCGGCGGACCCGCCAGAACGCAAGCCAGCGCAGTGAGTCGAGCACGAGCGCGCGTCCGATGCCGGTTCGCTGGGCCTCGGGAGCCACCGCCAGGCGCTGGAGAAAGCCCTGGTGGGCATCTCGGCCGCTCACGGCGTAACCGCCCATCGATCCGTCAGGGGCACTGACGGTGCGGGCGCGATGCCGGGGCGTGGCACGCCGAGCGTCGTCGATGGCCGCCGCGTCGAGGCCCCATTCGTCACCGAACGCACGGCGGTCGATGGAACTCGCTGTCGCATGCGCACCGGTGTGCAGGCGTCGCGTGATGCGGCTCGGAATCGGGGCGTCGGAGGGACGAAGGTGCTCGAGGAGGACGAGTTCCTGCACCTGCTCGAATCCAGCGCTCGTCGCGAGGCGTCGCATTGTCTCGCCGAGGGCGTTGGTCCGTACTCGCAGGTAGCCGAGATCGGCGATCTCACCCGACCAGCGCACGAGGTCGTCGACGGTCGGCGGACGCTGTTGCTCGACCATGACGAGGTGGGCGACGTCGTGGTGGAACGACCACGGGCGAACCCGGGCGGTGCAGCCATTGCCACGGAGCGAACGCGAGGCACGCTGCGGCGCCACCTTCGACTCAGCCCCGTTCGCCATCTGCCGAACGGTAGCGTCGGCCCCGTGACGGTGCTGTTCGCCACTCACGAGAGCTATCTCGATCATCTGGCCGGACCACGGCATCCCGAGCGCCCCGAACGGCTCGGCGCGGTCATCGACGGCATTCGTGGTGCCGGCCTCGGCGAGGCGCTGGTGCCGATCGAGCCCTCAGCAGCCGAGCGCGTCGACATCGAGCGGGTCCACCCGGCGGCCTACCTCGATCGTGTAGAGCAAATCTGTGCTGCGGGCGGCGGTCGCCTCGATCCCGATACCTACGCCAGCCCCGGATCGTGGCGGGCGGCCACCTTTGCCGCCGGTGCTGGCCTCACCGCGATCGCCGAGCTCCGTGCCGGACGCGGCGATGCAGCATTCTGCGCAGTTCGGCCGCCCGGCCACCATGCCACCCCCGCCGAGTCGATGGGATTCTGCTTCGTCAACAACGTGGCGGTCGCGGCGGCAGCGCTCGCTGACGCCGGTGAGCGCGTCCTCGTGTTCGATTTCGATGCTCACCACGGCAACGGCACGCAGGACACGTTCTATGCCGATCCGCGTGTGCTCTTCGTCAGCATGCACCAGTGGCCGCTCTACCCGGGAACCGGATGGCTCACCGAGACGGGCGAGGGAATGGCGCGTGGCTGCACGCTCAATGTCCCGCTCCCACCGGGTGCCACGGGCGACGTCTACCTGCATGCGTTCGATGAGCTGATCGCGCCGGTGGTCGATCGTTTCGGCCCCACATGGGTGATCGTCTCGGCCGGGTTCGACGCCCATCGAGACGACCCGATCACGTCGCTGGGACTGTCGGCCGGCGACTACGGGCCGCTGTCGCGGCGGGTGCTGGCCTGCGCGCCGCGAGGCCGGCGCCTGGTGATGCTCGAGGGCGGCTACGACCTTGATGCTCTCGGGCGGGGTGCGGCCACGGTGGTGCGCGAGATGGCGGGGGTCGAGGGCGAACCGTACGAGCAGGCAACGGCGGGCGGGCCGGGGCGTGGTGCCGTGACGCGGGTTCGCGAGCACTGGGACCACGAAGGACTCCTGTGACGCCGCCGCGCTTTCGTGCGGTGCTCGACGAGGTTGCACCGCTCGCCGATCGATTCCGCGATGCTGGCCGGCGCCTGTACCTCGTGGGTGGCACCGTGCGCGACCTGCTGTCGGGCGATCTCGACCCATCGCACTCGCTCAGGCTCGACTTTGACTTCACCACCGATGCGCTGCCGGGCGAGACGAAGCAGTTGCTGAAGGGATGGGCGTCGGCGGTGTGGGACCAGGGTGAGCGGTTCGGCACGATCGGCGCCAAGACCGTTGTCGACGGGGTTGAGCGCATCTACGAGATCACCACCCATCGAGCCGAGGCCTATCAACCCGACTCTCGCAAGCCAGACGTGCAGTTCAGCGATCGCATCGAAGCCGATCTGTCGCGACGCGACTTCACGATCAATGCAATGGCGCTCGACGTCACCTCCGATTCGCCGACACTCGTCGATCCGTTCGGTGGTGCGGGAGACCTTGCACAGCGAGTGCTGCGAACGCCGATCGGCCCCGCTGAGAGTTTCTCGGACGACCCACTGCGAATGCTGCGCGCCGCCCGGTTCATCGCCCGTCTCGGCGCAGCACCCGAACCGGGACTCGTCGAGGCCGTACGAGAGATGGCTGCCCGACTCGAGATCGTGTCGGCCGAGCGGATCCGCGACGAACTCGACAAGCTCATCACCGTGCCGCACCCGTCGGCCGGACTGTGGTTCGTGATCGACACAGGGCTCGCCGACCACTTCCTGCCCGAGCTTCCGGCAATGCGCCTCGAACAGGACCCGATCCACACGCACAAGGACGTGCTGACGCACACGCTCGCAGTCGTCGAGAACGTCAGGCCATGGGCAGGCGATGGGCCATCGCCGTACGACTTCCGCCGCACTCGACTGGCCGCCCTGTTCCACGACATCGGCAAGCCACGCACCCGCGGCTACCAGAAGGGCAGGGGCGTCACCTTCCACCACCATGATGCGGTCGGTGCGCGCATGACACGCAAGCGCCTGGAGGCGCTCCGTTACAGCGCTGACGACGTCCAGGCCATCACCGAACTCGTCGCGCTGCATCTGCGCATGCACACCTACACACTCGGGTGGACCGACTCGGCGGTCAGGCGGTACGTGCGCGACGCAGGTCCGTTGCTGCGCGAGCTGAATCTCCTCACGCGATGCGACTGCACGACCCGCAATCCGAAGAAGGCCCAGATGCTCGCCCGCAGGATGGACGAGCTCGAGACCAGGATCGCCGAGCTGGCAGAGCGCGAGGAGCTCGCCGCCCTGCGCCCGGAGCTCGATGGTGTCCGCGTGATGGCCGAGCTCGGCCTGCAGCCGGGGCCAGCGGTGGGCAAGGCACTCGCCTTCTTGATGGAGATCCGTCTCGAGGAGGGGCTGCTTGGCGAGGAGGCAGCGCTCGCCCGGCTCCGCGAATGGTGGGCGGCACAGCCGGCGTCTCGGTGACGCATCAGCGCCGGAGCGGAGCGTCTCGACCCGGTTCGAGAACTCAGCGCGACATACCGTCGACGGCCATCAGGCCGTCGTAGACGTCGACGAACCGCGTGGTGAGCGGCGAGCATCCGGCGCGGATGAGGTTGGGTTCGCGGAAGTCGAAGATGATGTCGCGGGCAGCCAGGTCGGCCACGATCTGCCGTGCGTTCGGATGTGCCAGCGCGACATGGTTGCCGCGTCGTGAGTCGTCGCGCGGTGTCGGACTCTCGAGTCCCAGTTGGTCGCAGAGCTCGAGGGCGAAGGCGGTGAGTGCCGTTCCCTTGGCGTGGATGGCGGGCATGCCGGCCTCTGCCGACAGTGCGACACCCACCTCGGTGGCGGCGAGGGCCAGGATGCTCGGCGTCCCGAGCAGCAGCCGCCCGATGTCGGGGCGAGGCTCGAAGGCAGGCCCCATGGCGAACTGATTCCTCGTCGCGAACCATCCCCAGATGGGCTGCTCGATGTGCTCGTGGAGCTCGCTCGTCACGTACGAGAACGCGGGCGACCCGGGCCCGCCATTGAGGAACTTGTACGTGCAGCCGACCGCCAGCTCTGCACCGCAGCCCTGCAGGTCGATCTCGATGGCGCCTGCGGCGTGCGACAGATCCCACAGCACCATGGCACCGGCATCGCGGGCACGGGCTGTCTCGGCGGCGACGTCGACCACGGCCGCAGTGCGGTAGTCGATCACCGAGCGGACGACGACTGCCACGTCTCGCAGATCGTCGAGGTCGTGCCTCACCGTGCGACCAGTCGCTGCGGCGATGCCGTCGACGACGTAGCGGTCGGTGGGGAAATCGTGTTCGGAGATCGAGATCACCCGACGGTGCGGCCGCAGCGCCAGTGCAGCGTGCACCAGCTGGTAGAGGTTCATCGTCGTCGTGTCGTGCACGACGACCTCGCCGGGCCGGGCGCCGATGAGCGGCGCAAGGGCATCGCCCACGCGTTGGGGCATGTCGATCCAGTGTTCCCAGCTTCGGATGAGGCCGGTGGCCCAGTCACCGTCGTAGACCTCGAGGAGCCGGTCGCGTGTGCGTCGAGGGGGCATGCCGAGCGAATTGCCATCGAGGTACACGACCGTGGGCGACGGGATGTGGAAGCGATCGCGGAAGTCGGCGAGAGGATCGCGAGCATCGCGGGCGAGTGCATCGTCTCGGGTGATCACCGCAGCAGTCTGTCAGGCGCGACGCGGCAGCCGGCTCGAGATCACGCCATCGGCCTCGAGACGGTCGAGGGCTGCATCATCGAGGCCGAGCAACCGCGAGAACACCGTGCGATTGTCCTCTCCCCGATATCGGGGCTCGCCGCGCACGCCGACATCGCTGCCATCGAATCGCCACGGTGAGTTGGGCAGCCGAATAGTGCCGCCGCCCCTATCGCTGACGCGCACCGTCGCCTCTCGTTCGAAGCCCCACTCCGAATCGCACACCTCGCGCACCGACCTCAGCCGTCCGACAGCGAGGCGGTGCGGCGCCATTGCGTCTTCGATCGACTGTGCATCGGGCATCGTGCGTGCCCACGCCGCGATGGTCGCCTGGATCTCGTCGAGATGTTCGAGTCGGCGTGCCGTGTCGGCATATCGATCGACGCCGATGAGGTCGTCGCGGCCGATCGATCGCATGTAGAAGTCGAACGTCAGGTTCTCGGCCGGATGCCCGCTGACCACCACCGACTCGCCGTTCGCAGCGGTGAGCACCGGGTAGTCCATCGGCCGGAAGCTGCGGATCTGACCCGGTGCCACGTCACCCTCCCACAGGGCGTCGTGAGCATGTTCGTTGACGTAGAGCATCGTCTGCGCCATCGAGACGTCGATGCGGTCGCCGAGTGCCGTGTGCTCACGCTGGTAGAGCGCGGCGATCACCGCAATGGCGCATTCCATTGCGGTGTACACGTCGGCATGGCTGTGCGGATCGTTTGCGTACTGGCCGTCGCGGGCGTCGCCCTGTGACTTAGTGAAACCCGACTCTGCGCCGACCACAGGTGCATAGGCGCGTCGATGTACCCATGGGCCGGTCTGGCCATACCCGCTCACACTGGCGACTATGAGACGTGGGTTTCGCGCCCGCAGTACGTCGGAGCCGAGACCGAGGCGGTGCATGACCCCCGGCCGATAGTTCTCGACGAGAACATCGGCGTGGTCGACGAGGCCGAGCAGCAGGTCGCGGCCCGCATCGGTCTCGAGGTCGATGCTCACGCACTCCTTGCCCGTGTTCGCCTGGGCGAAGTAGGTGGCCACGCTGTTCGGACGGGGAACCGTGGTGCGAGTGATGTCGCCGTCGGGAGGCTCGATCTTGATGACCTCGGCGCCGAGGTCGCACAGGATCCGGGTGGCGTGAGGTCCGGCGAGGACGCGGGTGAGGTCGAGCACGCGCACGCCCGACAGCGGTCGGGGCGGCGTCGCGCTCACGGTCGAACGGTAGCCGCGCGGTTGCTGTCGCATCACGCCGACGTACGCTCGAGGCGTGCACGATGAGTCGGCGCTGCTCGAGCGGCGTCTGCGGCGCGAGCTGCTCGAGCGACTGATGCCGGCGATGTACCGCGCCACCGTGCCGCTGCAGGTGACGGCGTGGGAGGCACCGGGCGAACCGGTCGACTATCCGACAGCGGTGGCAGCCCTCGAGCGCGAGGGAGCCGTCTTCTCGGTTGGGTCGCAGTACGGCAGGCCGTGGGGAACAACGTGGTTCCGCCTCGAGGGCGATGTGCCGGCGTCATGGCCTGCGGTCGGGATGGACGGAACCAGCATCGAGGTGATTGTCGACCTCGGATTCCATCCCGACTCGGCAGGATTCCAGAGCGAGGGCCTCGCATGGCACCGGGGGCTGCCGCTGCAGGGCATCCACCCGCGACGTACCGCAGTGCCACTCCCACGGTCGTCCTCGAGCCGGGTCGACCTGATGGTGGAGGCTGCGTCGAACCCAGCCTTTCCGATGCGTGGCACGCCGTCGCCGTACGGGTCGCTGCACACCGCCGGTGACAGGCCGTTGTATCGCCTTCGGCAGGCCGATCTTGGTTGGCGGGACGACGATGTGTTCCACCTGCTGCTCGATGTCGAAGTGCTCCTCGAGCTGATGTCGTCGCTCGACCTGGCATCGCCACGGCGTCAACGGCTGCTCCGCGAGCTCTGTGACGCGTTCGACGCCATCGACATGTCGTCGCGCTCGTCGATCTCATCGAGCGCCGCCCGTGCCCGTGCGCTGCTGAGTCCGGCCATGGAGCGTCGTAATGGCGACAGCGCCCACCGTGTGGTGGCGGTCGGTCATGCGCACATCGATTCGGCGTGGCTGTGGCCAGTGCGCGAGACCGTGCGGAAGTGCGCACGGACCTTCGCCTCGGCGGTGCGGATGATCGACGAGTATCCGGAGTTCCGCTTCGTCTGCTCGCAGGCGGTGCAGTACCACTGGATGGCGACGCGATATCCCGAACTGTTCGAGCAGATTCGGCAGCGGGTTGCGTCTGGAGGATGGCAACCGGTGGGCGGCATGTGGGTCGAAGCCGACATGAACCTGCCGAGCGGCGAGAGCATCGTGCGCCAGCTGGTGCACGGGCAGCGGTGGTTCGAGTCGAATCTCGGCAGCCGCTGCACTGAGGTCTGGATTCCCGACGTCTTCGGCTATCCGGCATCGCTTCCGCAGATCTTCCGTGCTGGCGGCGCCGCCCGGTTCGTCACGCAGAAGCTCAGCTGGAACAAGCAGAATCGGTTCCCGCACCACACCTTCTGGTGGGTCGGCCTCGACGGGTCGCGGGTGCTCACCCACTTCCCGCCGGTCGACACGTACAACGCCACGATGATTGGCAGCGAGCTGGTGCACAGCGAGCGCAACTTCCGCGAGCACGGATGGAGCGACTGGTCGCTGATGCCGTTCGGCCACGGCAACGGCGGCGGCGGCACGACTCGCGAGATGATCGAGCGTGCACGCCGGAGCACCGATCTCGAGGGTCTGCCACGCGTGTCGATGGGGACCACGAACGACTTCTTCGATCATGTCGAGGCCGAGGCGGCGGCTGGTGCCCCGGTGCCGGTGTGGGACGGTGAGCTGTACTTCGAGATGCATCGAGGAACGCTCACCAGCCAGGCGATGACGAAGATGGGGAATCGCAGGTGCGAGCGACTGCTGCGCGAGGCCGAACTGTGGTGGGCCACCGCAGCCCGGGCCGGCGCAGTGACCGCCGACGAAGAGCGGGCGGTGGCAGCAGAGATGGATGGACTGTGGAAGGACGTCCTGTTGCAGCAGTTCCACGACATCCTTCCGGGCTCGTCGATCACCTGGGTGCACGACGATGCGGAGGCCGAGCACGACCGAATCACTGCCCGTCTCGAGGAACTTGTCGACGAGCCACTGCGACGACTGTCGGTGGGTCAGGCTGTCGCCAATGCCAGCGCGTACGCGCGCTGTGAAGTCGTCGACCTACCGCCGACGACGGCTGCGGATGTCGGCGGAGTCGCTCAGACGCTGCACGACGGCTCCCGGGCGGTGATGGTCGAGATCGGAGCACTGTCGGTGGCGCCCGTGACGGCGGCGATGGTCGACGCCTCCGGGGTTGCCGACCGCGTCACGTCGACAGAGCACTCGCTGGCCAACTCGTCGGTCGCCGTCCACTGGTCGCTCGACGGCACCATCACCTCGATCATCGACGTCCGCGCTGGTCGCGAGCTGCTGCCTGCGCACCGGGGCATCGGCCTATGGCTGGCACCCGACCACCCGGTCGAGTACGACGCCTGGGATCTCGAGTCATGGACCCGCGGCCTCGGCCGGCCGGTGGCGCGTGAGTGGGGCCTCGCAATGGGCCCCACCGGTCCCGTCGAGTCGGTGGGCACACTCGAGGCCGTCGAACTGATCGATGCCGGTCCGCTGGTCGGCACGCTGCGCATCGTCCGCTCGTTCGGTGCCTCGACTGTCGAGCAGCGAGTCACTCTTCGCGCAGGTTCCGCCCGGGTCGACATGGCGTTCGACATCGACTGGCACGAGGACGAGTATCTGCTCACGCTTGACGTCCCGCTCGACGTGCGAGCTCGAGAGGCAGCGTGCGGCATCCAGTTCGGACACGTCATGCGCCCGATGCACGCCAGTACGTCGTGGGATGCAGCGAAGTTCGAGGTGTGCGCGCATCGCTGGGTTGACGTGGCGGAGCGCGACTGGGGTGTGGCAGTGCTCGACAGCGGCCGCTACGGGCATGGACTCATGGACGGTGGCGTGACGGTAAGCCTTCAGCGCGCCGCGAAGTATCCGGATCCGACACAGGACCACGGCCGTCACGCCGTAACAGTGGCGGTGCTACCGCATGGGGCCGGCCTCGCCGACGTGGTGCGCGAGGCCGATGCGCTGAATGTGCCGTTGCGTCACGCCGTCGGCACCGCTGCGACACCATGTCATCCCGTCGTCGACATACGACACGCTGCCGAGCATGCGCTCGATGTCAGTGCGGTGAAGCTCGCCGACGACGGCACCGGCGATGTGATCGTCCGCCTTGCCGAGGTGTGCGGCGCTCGTACGCCCGTCACAGTCGGACTCGACCGCAAGATCACGGCTGCGTCACGGTGCAACGCACTCGAGGAACCTGAGCAATCGTTCGATGTGGCCGACGGCATTGTCGACCTGACGCTGAAACCCTTCGAACTGGTGACCCTCCGACTGGGTGACGGCACCTCGTGAGCCGCTGACGCCGTCGACCCAGGCAGCTGCTGGGCAACCGCTCAGCGGGCGAGGTGCGACAGTGCGAGCGCTCCGTACATCGCGATTCCGTTCACCATCGCCTGCTCGTCGAAGGTGACGCGGTTCGAGTGGTTCGGCGGAGCGGTGAGCGGGTTGCGGTCGTGGGGAGTCCCGCCCAAGAACAGCATGGCGCCGGGGATGCGGTCGAGCACGTAGCTGAAGTCCTCGGCGCCCATGATGGGATGGGGCATCCGCACCGTCGAGTCGGCACCGACGATCTCGCCGGCGACGCCGAGCGCGAAGTCAGCCGCATCGCCGCTGTTCACGGTGACCGGATAGCCGTCGTCGTAGTGCACCTCGACAGTGGCGCCGTGCGCTGCGGCGATGCCCTCGGCGACGCGCTGGATGCCGTCCTTCACCCGCAGTCGGGTGCGCTCGCTGACTGCCCGAACCGTGCCGAGGATCTCGGCGGACTCGGGGATCACGTTGGTGGTGGTGCCGGCTGTGATCCGCGCCACGGTGACCACGGCCGGATCGAACACGTCGATCTGCCGCGTGACCATCATCTGCAGCGCCTGCACGATCTCGCACGCCACCGGGATGGGATCCAGGGCGTGGTGCGGCTGGCTGGCGTGGCCGCCACGACCGGTGACCGTGATGGCGATGCTGTCGGACGACGCCATGATCGAACTGCCCTTCGTCGCAATGAAGCCGCTGGGCATGTTGGTGGTGATGTGCAGCGCATAGGCACCGGTGATGGGCGAACTGCTTCCATCCGGTCGGTCCGGGAGGTCGAGCAGGCCCTCGTCGAGCATGAACCGTGCGCCCGCGTAGCCCTCTTCGCCGGGCTGGAACATGAAGAGCACCCGACCCGGAATCTCGGCGCGGCGTGCACTCAGGAGTCGGGCAGCAGCGACCAGCATTGCTGTGTGGGTGTCGTGGCCGCAGGCATGCATCGAGCCTTCCGTCGCGCTGGCGAACTCGAGGTCGGTGTCCTCATGCAGTGGCAGGGCATCCATGTCGCCGCGAAGCAGCACCGTCGGTCCCGGGCGTCCGCCGTCGAGGATGGCGGCAATGCCGCTGGTGGTGGTGTGCTGGCTGATCTGCAGCGGCAGGCCCTCGAGCGCGCTCAGCACGTTCTCCTTGGTGATGGGCAGGTCGTTGCCGATCTCGGGCCAGCGGTGGAGCGTGCGCCGGAGGGCGATGGTGTCGTCGAGGAGGTCGCGGGCCTCATCGCGCAGCGTGGAGAGTTCCATGCGCAGATGGTAGTCATGGCTGCCGTGGCACGAACACGGCTCTCGGACGCGTGGTGATGCGCATGCCACCGGGCGGTGAGGCTCCGATCGAACTCGTCGATGTGGTCGACGCCGACGATCGCGTCGTCGGTGTGGCACCCCGACATGAGATGAGGGCAGACCGCCTGCGTCACCGAGCGGTGTTCATCGCCGTGCTGTCGACGCCATCGGCTGCAGGACTCAGCCGAATCCTGCTGCACCGCAGGGCAGCCAACAAGGACATCTGGCCCGATCGCTGGGACATTGCGGTCGGCGGGGTGGTGGGATCAGGCGAGGGATACGACGGTGCTGCTGCGAGAGAATTGGCCGAGGAACTCGGTGTCGCGTCCGGTCACCTCGTCGAACTCGGCGGCGGATCGTATGCCGACGCAGATGTCGATCTCATCGGTCGGTGCTACTCGATCGTCCACGATGGCCCGTTCTCGTTCGACGATGGCGAGGTCGTCGAGTCGACGTGGGCCGACAGGGCCGCCCTGGACGCCATGCGCCAATCGGGTACCGCCTTCGTCCCCGACTCGGTCGCGCTCGTGCTGCCGTTGATCGAGCATCTCCTCGCGTGACGCCACACCGACGGTGACCCGAGCGACGCTCGCGGTTCTGTTCCGGTCGACGTCGCAGTCGCAGATGTTGCCGCGCCGCCATTGACGATGTGCCCAGCACGCCATCGGCAGGGTGCCGGCATTCGGCGACAGACGAAGGAGAGGCCATGGCAATCATCGGCGCAGACCCAGACCAGCTAGCGGCCCTCGGCCGAACGATGCGCGAGCAGATCTCATCGATCGATGGCGTGACGTCGGCTGTCTCTGCCAGCCTGGCGGGCACATCGTGGACCGGTCCGGCGCGTGAGCAGTTCGAGCGCGAGTGGAACGAGGTCTTTCGTGTGGCTCTCACGAGGCTCGTGCAGGCCTTCGATGCCGCCGGGGCCGACTGCATGGCGCGCAGCGATGAGCTCCTCAGGGTGATGGGCGCTCGCTGACTAGTCCACGCTCATCGGCCTGACGGCGCACGGATGGATGCAACGAGGGGATGGCTACGATCGGCGCAGTGCTGATCGTCGAGTTCACCATCGAGCCGTTCGTCGAAGGCCAGCCCGGCCGTCATGTCCGCGCCGCCGTCGAGGCGGCCGAGTCGCTCGGGGTCAGTGTCGACTTCGGCCCGTTCGGCACCACGTGCACGGTTGCCACCGAGATGGTGGGTGCCGTGACCGCCGCAGTCGTCGGCGCAGCGATGGCCAACGGTGCGACGCATGTCAGTCTTCACGTCGCCCGGATCGACGGAGACGGCTCGTGACCGACGTGCACCGGCACCCGGTGGTCCTGGCGGTGTCGGCGATCGTCGGCCAGCTCGGTGCGACGATCGTGGCTCCCGACGACCAGGAGCCAGGCGATCTACCCCTGTGCTGGGAGGGAGAGGTGATCGCTGCAGTCCGGCCGGCTCCCCTTCACGGCGTGCTCGCCCGGCTGATCGAGCAGGGCGAGCGCGACCTGGGTGGAGCATTGCCGTCGCTCTCGAGGGAGGACAAGCAGCGCGCCATCCGACTGCTCGACGAGCGCGGCGCGTTCATCCTCCGTCGTGCGGTGGAGGATGTTGCCGATGCGATGGGCGTCAGCCGAATCACCGTGTACAACTACCTCAACGCCCTGCACCGCTAGACCGGTGCTACCTACCGGCTAGAGGCGGCGCAGGCTCACCGACGACACGCGGTGATCGCGACCCTTCCGCACGAGCAGCCCTGCTCGCTCGCGAGTGGGTTCGATGTTCTCGCGGAGGTTCCGGCCATTGATCTCGTGCCAGATGTACTTGGCGACGTCGACTGCCTCCTCCCGCGAGAGATGGGCGTAGTGCTGGAAGAAACTGTCGGGATTCTGGAAGACGGTGTCGCGAAGGGTGAGGAAGCGCTCGACGTACCAGCCCTCGATGTCGGCAACATCGGCGTCGATGTAGATGCTGAAGTCGAAGTAGTCGCTCACGAACTCGGTGGGCGCCGCATCGCCCATCGACCCGACCTGGAGCACATTGAGCCCTTCGAGGATCAAGATGTCGGGCTGTCGAACGGCGATGTGATCGCCGTCGACAATGTCGTAGACGACGTGGCTGTACACGGGCGCACGGACTTCGGTGGAGCCGCTCTTCACGTCGCGGAGGAACTGCAGCAGCCGTCGCGTGTCGTAGCTCTCGGGGAAGCCTTTGCGGTTCATGATGCCGCGCTCCTCGAGCACCCTGTTCGGGTGGAGGAAGCCGTCGGTGGTGACGAGGTCGACCTGGGGATGGTCGGGCCAGCGGCCGAGGAGAGCCTGCAGGATTCGCGCGAACGTGCTCTTGCCGACGGCCACGCTGCCGGCGATACCGACGACGAAGGGGACCTTCGGGGCGAGTGTGCCGAGGAACGCGGCCGATGCCTTGTGGAGTTGCTGCGTTGCTGCCACGTACAGATTCAGCAGGCGGGTGAGCGGCAGGTACACGGCGGCCACCTCGTCGAGGTCGATGCGCTCGTTGATACCTCGCAGCGAGGTGAGATCGCTCTCGCCAAGTGTGAGGGGCGTCGCTGCGCGTAGCCCTGCCCACTCGTCGCGGCTGAAGTGCAGGTACCGGTCGACACCCGACGGTGAGGGGTCCGCGCCGGCTGACGTGGTCACGGGCAACACCCTACGCTGGGGCGGTGAGCAGCCCCCAGCGCGCAGCAGACGCTGCCGAGCGGAAGCGGCTCGGAGCGTGGTACACGCCTCACGTGCTGGTCGACGCAGTCGTCGGCGAAGCGGTCTACCCGGGGGCGCAGTCGGTACTCTATCCGGCCTGCGGCGATGGCCGCTTCCTCGCCGCTTCTGGACTGCCCGAGCAGGTGGGCGTCGACATCGATCCGACCACTCCCTTCGATCACGGAGACTCGCTGCAGCGCGACTGGGGCGGCCGCCGCTTCGACGTGGTCGTTGGAAATCCGCCATTCCTCTCGCAGCTTGCGGTGGCGGCCCGTATGCCGATGCGGCAGCCGAGTTCCTTGCCCTCGCCCTTCGACTGACGCGACCGGGTGGACGGTTCGGGCTCGTCCTGCCACAGTCACTGCTCTCGACGCGTGACGCTGCCGACATTCGAGCCGAGGTGCAGGAACGTGCGGCACTGCGCTGGATGTGGTGGTCGCCAACGCAGATGTTCGATGCATCGGTGCGGGTGTGGGCCGGCGTGTGGGAGGTCGGTGCGCCGCAGGGTGAGGTGCGCCGGTCATTCGGGCCCGAGTTCGAGCCGCTCGAACCGGCCGCGATGCCACTCAACGCACTGCATTCGAGCTGGGCGGCGCTTCTCGGCAGTGGTGATGACCGGTCTGGCACCGGGTTTGCAGGAACTGCTGAGCCGTTCGACGGTCCGACGCTCGGTGACGTCGCCACATTCAGCGCCGATTTCCGCGAGCAGTACTACGGGCTGATCGGTGCGGTCGGTGATGAGGTCGATGGCCCGCCGCTCGTGACGTCCGGGCTGATCGATCCCGGTCGCTGTCTGTGGGGCGAGCGACCCGCTCGATTCGGGAGACAGTCGTGGGCCGCACCCCGCGTGTCGATCGAGCGGCTGTCGCCGTCAATGCGACGATGGGCCGAGCGGCGGTGTGTGCCGAAGATCCTGATCGCCAATCAGACGCGTGTCATCGAGGCGGTGCACGACGCAGCCGGCGCCTGGCTGCCTGCCGTGCCGGTGATCTCGTGCGTCACGAACGACGCAGACCGCGTCCTCGACGTGCTGCAGTCGGCTGTGGCCCTCGAGTGGGTGCATCGACACGCAGCGGGAAGTGGGCTCGGCGCGGGCACGGTACGCCTCTCGCCCTCGCTGCTGGCATCGATACCGCTCACGCGGTGAGTCGGTGCTGCCGGCTGTCGCGTCAGGCGGCCGAGCCGAACACGGCCGCAAGGGCCGCCGTGCGCGCGAGCTGATTCCAGGCGTTGCCATCGACCCTCGTGGGTGCCAGTTCGATCCGCACCCGTGAGTCGAGGTGGGCCATCCACCACGACGCAAGCACTGAGGGGTCGATGTCGGTGCGCACGATGCCCCGGCGCTGCGCCCGCTCCCACGCGGCAGCGGCGCGTTCGGCGAGCGAGCGGTCGATGTCGACGATGGCGGCGGCGAGGTCGGGTCGGGTGATGCAGCTACCGACGATGTTGGCGCGTACACGGCGGTCGCGGCCCCGGTCGGCCTCGAATGCAGTGCGCAGCTCGGCGTCGAGCGCAGTGCGCAGCTCGGCGACGGTGGCGGCTCCGTCGATGGCCTCGGCCAGCGCATTGATGTCGTGGCCGGTGCAGCGGCGGTAGCGCTCGGCCTGCGCAGCGACGATCAGTCCCTCGCGGCTCCCGAACGCTCGGTAGAGGATGGGCCCGGTGACCCCGCACGATGCGGCGATGTCGTGGACTCGGATCGCCACCTCGCCGCCGTCCTCGATGACGGCGATCGCCGCTTCGAGGATTCTTCCCGGTGCTTCTGAACGGGCACGCACTGCGGCTCCTCCCCTGCGTGCCCGACCCATGGTGAGCGAACCGTGCTCATGTCCTCAGGGTCTCGTCAAGAACGCTACAGGTAGTGAAATCAGTCATTGCTGAGACAGCCGAAGTGTAAGCAAACTGTCTGAAAAGGGAAGACTTTCTACCCAGAATGGGTCAAACGGCTCACCACGCATCGTGGTCGTCGGATTCCGCCACCGATGGCTGCGACGCGCTGGCGAACTCAGCGGTGCCACGGGGCGCTCGGGCTTGCGGCCCCCGGCGCCGTGAGCACGTCGACTCCGTCGTCGGTGACGAGGACCGTGTGCTCGAACTGGGCGGTGCGCTTGCCGTCGGCGGTGACGGCGGTCCAGTCGTCGTCGAAGACCATCTTGTGCTGCCATGTGCCAAGGGTGATCATCGGCTCGATGGTGAAGGTCATGCCTGGCTTCATCACCGTGCTGGCCCGGGGGTCGTAGTAGTGCAGGACCTGGATGTCGGTGTGGAACTGCTCGCCGATGCCGTGGCCGATGAATGCCCGCACCACTCCGTAGCGGTGCTTCTTGGCGTGGAGCTCGATGGCGCGCCCGATGTCGCTGATCGGCCGGCCGGGCTGGACGGCTTCGATGCCGTGCCACATGCACTCCTCGGTGACCTGGACGAGGCGGGTGCTCTCGTCGTCGACACTGCCCACGAAGAATGTTGCGTTGGTGTCGCCGTGCACTCCGTCGACGAAGCACGTCACATCGAGGTTCACGATGTCACCGTCCTCGAGCGGCCTGCTGTCGGGGATGCCGTGGCAGATCACCTCGTTGACGCTGGTGCACACGCTCTTGGGATAGCCGTGGTAGTTGAGCGGACTCGGATAGGCGCCGCGCTCGATGGTGGCGTCGTGGACGAAGATGTCGATCTCGTCGGTGGTGATGCCGGGCCGCACCAATTCGCCGGCCAGCCGCAGGATCTCGGCGGCCATCGCTCCGGCGCGGCGCATCCGGTCGATGACGTCGGGTGTCTTCACCCGCGGCTCGGCCCAGCGTGCCGGCTCGCCCGTGAGCGCATACGACGGCCGGCCGATGTGGTCGGGCACGGAGCGCATCGGCGAGACCGTGCCCTTCTGGACGCGACCCTCGAGCGGCTTGTGGCACCGCTTGTACTTGCGGCCACTGCCGCACCAGCACACATCGTTGGCGCGCAGCGTCTCCATTCTCTGGAGTGTACGGCGGTGATGCGGCGGCGACCCGATGGAGCAGCGGTCCCCGCAGAACTGGCACACTCTTGACATGGCTGATGCCGCCGGCTCCCCGGTGCCGATCAAGGTGTTCCTGCTCGACGACCACGAGATCGTCCGGCGGGGTGTGCGCGAACTGCTGGAGTCCGACGCTGGGATCGAGATCGTCGGCGAGGCGTCGACAGCTGCCGAGGCACTGGCGCGGATCCCGGCGACCCGGCCCGATGTGGCAGTGCTCGATGTGCGACTTCCCGACGGCAGCGGTGTCGAGGTGTGCCGAGAGGTGCGTAGCGAGATGCCGTCGATCGCGTGCCTCATGCTGACCTCGTTCAGCGACGACGATGCCCTGTTCGAGGCCATCATGGCCGGCGCCGCCGGCTATGTGCTCAAGCAGATTCGAGGCAACGACCTCATCACTGCGATCCGACGCGTGGCAACGGGAGAGTCGCTGCTCGATCCGTCGGTGACCGCCAAGGTGCTGCACCGCCTGCGCAACCCGAGCGAGGAGGATGAGCGCCTCGCCAAGCTCACGACCCAGGAGCGGAAGATCCTCGACCTGATCGCCGAGGGTGCCACCAACCGCCAGATTGGCAACGAGCTCCACCTCGCAGAGAAGACGGTGAAGAACTACGTGTCGAACATGCTGATGAAGCTCGGCATGAGCCGCCGCACTGAGGCAGCGGTGTTCGCCGTGAAGGCGGGCGTGGGGCGTAAGCCACCGGCCGGGCCGGAATCCTGACCGCGGCGATCGTCAGGGCGCTAGCGGCACCTGCCAGCGCACTGTGGTGCCCTGGGGCTCGTTCGGAGCGACATTGCACGAGCCCCCGAGGCGGACGGCCCGGTCGTGCATGTTCAACAGCCCGCTCCCCAGTCGATGACTCGACGGGATGCCGCCGCCATCGTCGGTGACTACCAGTTCGAGCTGATCGTCACTTCTCCGGAGCACGACATCTGCGTGCAGGGCCCGTGCGTGGCGGGCGACGTTGCTGAGCGCTTCGCGGGCCACCGCCGCAACCTCGGCAGTGACCTGCTCGTCGACGGTGTCGAGCACCCCGACGAAGTGGAGCGTGGGCCGGAATCCGAGCACCCGCGACGACTCATCGACGAGATCGTTGACGACGACGCGCAGCGTGCGACCTGCGCTGCGCTTACTTGCCAGCCCGAAGATCGCAGTTCGCAGTTCTTTGATGGCGTCATCTTGGACGTCGATGATCCGCTCGACCTTTGCCCTTGCTCCCTCGGGCATCACCGAGACGAGGCTCTGCAGGGTGAGACCGGCGGCGAAGAGACGCTGGATCACCGTGTCGTGGAGGTCGCGGGCGATTCGTTCGTGGTCTTCTGCGAGCATGACGCGCTGTCGTGCAGACTCGAGTTCCGCATCGGCGGCTCGGCTTGCGGTGACATCGCGCACCGATGCGATGACGACGTGCCGATCGCCGATCTCGGCTGGGGCGAGGGAAATCTCGACAGGAAACTCACTGCCGTCAGACCGACGGGCGCTCAGCGTCATTCCGGTGCCCATCGCGCGGCGCCGTGGTGCTGCAGCGAAATTGCGCCGATGAGCGACATGTGCCGACTGCTGACCGGTGGGCAGGAACATGTCGACCACCTTGCCGAGCATCTCGGCCCGGGAGTAGCCCGTGATGCGCTCCATCTCGCGGTTGACGAGCAGGATCTCACCGTCGTCGGCCACGATGACGACACCGTCGGGCATCGCCTCCACCACCTCGAGCAACCATGAACTGTCGTCCACCGGGAGTGAGTCTCACAGACCGATGTGCGTGAGAGGCGACTGGGGTACTCAGGCGTTGCCGACGCCGAGGTCGTCGATGGTGGTCTCGTAGGCGTGAGCGAGCACGAGCAGGTCGACGTCGCCCCGGGGACGACCGATCACCTGCATGCCCATCGGCAGTCCGGCCGGTACACCTGGTGCCGTGTCGTCATCGCTGAATCCCGCGGGAAGGCTCATCGCCGGCAATCCGGCGAACGTGGCGTACGAGGTCACCTCCATCCACTGGTGGTAGGTGTCCATCGTCCGGCCGCCGATGTGCTGCGGCCAGTGGAGTGCAGCGTCGAATGGCCACACCTGAGCCGATGGCAGTACGAGGGCGTCAAATTGCTCGAACAGTCCGACCATGGCAGCGTGGAATACCGTGCGCTGCTGCGCGGCGCGGGCGATGTCGACTGCGCTCAGCGCCATGCCCCGATCGATCTCCCAGAGAAGTTCGGGTTTCATGAGCGCGGCCTTTGCCGGATCGCCAGCGAGCGCGCCGAGGCTGCCGGCGATGCTGTAGTGACGAAGGGCGAGCCATGCCCGCCAGATGCGCTGCAGGTCGACGTCGATCGTGGCCGGCTCGACGTGACAGCCGAGCTCAGCGAGCCGGCCGAGGCCCGACTCGCATGTCTCGACGATGCCCTGCTCGAGCGCGAGGTGGCCGCCGAGGTCACCCAGCCATCCAATTCGCAGCCCGCGAATCCCGCCGCGCCCGTCGGTGCCGGCCGTCAGGGTGGTGGTGGCTGCATCGATGCCGTCGAATTCGTCGAGTCGGGTGTCGAGCGCGAGCGGACTGAGCGGGTGCGGACCGCTCTGTGTTGCCAGGAGGAGGGCTACATCGATCACGCTGCGGGCCATCGGCCCCTCCGTGCTCATCTGCGACATGTAGGCGTCGTTCGCCGGTAGTCCGGGCACGCGTCCCTGGCTCGGGCGCAGGCCGATGACGTTGTTCCACGCGGCTGGGTTGCGCAGCGAGCCCATGTAGTCGCTGCCGTCTGCGATCGGCACCATCCGGGTGGCCAGCGCCACGCACGCACCACCACTGCTCCCGCCGGCAGATCGCGTCGGGTCGTAGGCATTGCCCGTGGTGCCGAACACCTCGTTGTAGGTATGCGATCCAAGGCCGAACTCTGGGACGTTGGTCTTTCCGATGATGATGCAGCCCGCGGCGCGCATGCGCTGCACCATGAGGCAGTCGGCGTCGGGGACGTGCTCGGCGAGCAGTCGAGAGCCCGACGTGGTGCGCAGCCCCTTCGTCTCGGCGAGGTCCTTCACTGCTACCGGTAGGCCGTGCATCCAGCCGCGCGAGAGTCCGGCAGCGAGCTCGTCGTCGCACTGGGACGCCTCGGCCATCAGCGACTCCCTGTCGCGCAGCGAGACGATGGCGTTGTGCCGCGGATTGCGTTCGTCGATGCGGTCGAGATGGGCGGCCATGACCTCGCGGCACGAGACCTGACGGTCGTGGATGGCCGTCGACAGCGCAGCGGCCGTGAGGTCGATCGGATTCACGGTCACAGGCTGTCACACGGGCGGCCGGCACCCGCTGGCTGCGATGTCAGGGGCGCTCGAGCGACCGGTCGACGTCGTCGGCGGGAATCCACCACTCGCGGCCGCGCGCGGTGGTGACGTACTCGGGCCACGGGTGATGGATGGGCGGCTCGTAGTCGCAGCGCGGCGACATCCACTCCGTGCCGCCAACACCGCCGCCGGTTCGCTCTTCGAACTCGGCCCGTGCTGCAGAGAGCCCGGCTGGATCCGTGAGCAGGTCGATGATCGTGGCGCCGATCGTCCGAGCGGCGCATTCGATGGTGGGGTCGATCGTTGCCGGTATGCCGCCGAGGGCGTTCATCGCCCAGTCGGGGTACGCGTAGCCGGTGGGTCCGCGCAGCGCAGCCCGGCCCACGTACATCCGCACTGACGGAGCGAACCACGTCATGTCGGTGTAGTCGTCGCTGGTGTAGTGGGTCTGCCATGAGGGGAGCTGCGACCGAACGCGGCGCTCGGCCTCCTCGGGATCGAGCAACTGCTCGATCTCGGGGATGAACGGCCGATCCATCGGGTCGAGCCCGAGCTCGTGCTGGATCTCCCTGGCCACGACACGTGCGTCGTCGCCCCACTGTGGCGGGCCACCGAGTTCGAGGTTGCGGTAGGCGATGCGCGTGAGGGCGTGATTGGCGAGGCCCGGCGCAGACTTCGACACCCAGTGCCTGCGCACCGTGCAGTGCGCGGCCGCCGCCGCAGCAGCGGCGTTGCTGTCGAGCACCGTCAGCGCCCGGTCGAGCATGTCGAGTGACGGGGCCCGCATGGAATACATCACTTTCGACATCTGTGCTGCGAGGTTGTCGGCCGTTGCCTGCCCTGAGGCGAGGATGACCTCGTTGATCGTCCACGTGCCGGTGTGCGGCAGCATGTGGTCGCGCATCATCTTCGACAGCGTGTACATCGCCACAACGGCATCGTTCGCCCCCGGGGCGCGTGCTGCAGTGTGCGCAGCGGCGATCGGCGAGGTGCTGTCGGCGAGCCACGTCTCGGGCGACTCGCAGAGAAACTCGTAGATGACCCCGTAGTACGGGCCGCAGTGCGTGTCCCATCGAAGGGTGTTGCAGTAGGGGAGCATGTAGAACGGATGCCACGACAGGATGGCATCGACCCCGTCGTAGTAGCCGCGGGCAGCGTGGATGGGCTTTGAGCCGCGCACCTTCTCGGCCGGCTCACCCATCAGTCGCAGCGTGCCGCCGATGCCATCGCGCTGCATCACGGCCTTGGCGGCGAGGATGCCGGCGAGCGAGCCAATGCCGAGCGCCGAGTGAGGATCGGTGTGGCCGCCGGCGAAACGCGAGAGGCCCGCACGCGGTGCTCGGTGCGTGACCGGCGCCTGGCAGTTGCCGGGTACGGCGTCATATTCGGAGTAGGCGAGCACGGTTGGGCCGCCACCGTTCGACCAGGTGGCCGAGAAGGCCGTGGGCATCCCGGCAGATGCCGCCTCGACCGCGAAGCCCTCGCGGCGAAGCAACTCGACGTACCACTCGGCGGAGCGGTACTCGCGCCAGGCGGTCTCTCCGAAGTCGAAGATCGTCGATGCCCACGCCGACCAGTCGGACCGGTGGTCGGCAACCCAGGCCATCGCCGCCCGCCGGGACGACGTCGGGGCGGTGTCCTGCATGGACGCAGTCCAGTCGGTGACGCACCCCCGGTCAAGCGTGGCCCCGTGCGGCGGCCATCTGACCGCCTCCCAGATGGCCTCGCCAAGCAGGAGGGTTACGCACCGTTCCTTCGCGATGTCTTGACGAGGGGTTGAGAAAGCGTATGGTTGACACCCGAAACAGTTCTCATCAGGGAGAGGGAGATTCCATGAACCACGACGCCACGACGCGCCGACGCATCAGGGGGATCGGTGCGCTGACCGCGGCCGTGCTCGTGACAGCGACACTGATGGTCGGGGGAGCCGACGCCTATCCGTCAACCGATGGGTACAGCGTGCTGTCCGACGAGCAGGGCATTGACGACGTACCCGGCCAGAAGGACCTCACCCAGCAGGGTTGGCAACTCGACGGCGACCATGTCGACGTGTTCTTCAACTTCGACGATGTGGTCACCCGCGGCGGCAACACGCTGACCGGATGCACCCTGTTCGACAGCGATGGCGATGGCCTCACCAACTTCGCCCTCTGCGCTGTCACTGGTGCCCGCGACTCGTCGACACCGCAGTCGAGCACGCTCTACTCGTGCCGCGATGTCAGGATCGACCGGTGCGCGAACGCGACCGTGGTGGTGGCGCCCGACCGGTCGGCTGAGACGACCTGCGGCTACCTGAACAAGGCGCAGGCAGCGGCGTTCATGGCCGACGCCGATGCAGACACCCGCGTCTACTGCACGGTGATGCTCGCCGATGTCGGCGCCGAGTCGGCCGAGCTGCTGAACACGTGCGCCTACTCGTCTGCCGAGCCGAACTCGGATCCGGCCGACTGCGTGCGTGCCCCCGACAAGGCCGATCCCTCGGCGACCGGAGCCACGTGGGTGTATCCGAACGCCACCATCAGCGTGACTGGGTGGGCAGAGGGCGGCATCAGCACCGGCGACTACGACAAGGTGCAATTCGCCCTGTACGACAGCGCCGACTGCTCGACGACCGCGCTGTACACCCAGACGGTGGCTGCTGGGACGTCTGTCACCACGACGAACACGTCGGTGAAGGTGGAGACTGACGGCACCTACTACTGGCATGTCGTCTACACCGGCAACAACCTGAACAACCCGTTCACGCTGCCGTGTGGGACGCTGCAGACGACGGTTGATCTCTGATCACGCTCGCATAGCAAGAACGACGTTGACGGGCCCGCGGGAATCCGCGGGCCCGTCCGCGTGAGTCGCGAGGTGCGGCCACTGCGGCATGTCCTGCGGAACGGGAGGGATTCGAACCCCCGGGCCGTGAGGCCTCACGCTTTCAAGGCGCGCGCATTTGTCCGCTCTGCCACCGTTCCGCCGGCGAATCTACCGGCGGCAGCGGACCCAGGACACTGCGCTCACGCGGTGAGACGGCCGGCGAACTCGTCGACGAGGCCGGCGACGACATCGGCGTGCTCTGCCTCGTGCATCGAGTGCCCACCGCCCTCGACCGCCGCGAATGATGCCCGGGGCATCTTCCGGGCGAGGTATTCCCCCGACGTGGTGTACTCGGGCCGATCGGCGGTGCCCGCGAGGGCGAGCACGGGAACATCGATCGCAGTGAGTCGCTCCATCACGATCGAGTCCTCCTGCAGGTTGAGGTCGGCAACCTGCACCGGCACGCCGAAGCGGTGGGCGTTGCGACGGGACCGCTCGTTCCATGCCTCGCGTTTGTCGGCGTCGCGGTAGCCGGGCCCGGTGTTGAGCACGACGATGCCGTCGATGCCGGCCGGTCTGGTCGCTGCGTAGGCGAGGGCGAGATAGCCGCCGAGCGAGTGGCCGACGAGAACCACCGGCCGGCGGATATCGACGCCGGCGTCGGCGAGCAGCTCATCGATGTCGTCGAGGGTGCGGTCGCGTCGATACTCGGCATGATCGTCTGGTACCGGTGACGATCCGTGGCCGATGAGATCGGGCGCCGCAACCCGGTAGCGCCCGGCGAGGCGCTGCATGCACTCGAGCCAGCTGGATGACGAGGTGCCCATGCCGTGCAGGAAGACGAGCGACGAGGCACCAGCGCCGCCAGCGACGACGTGCAGGCGGCGGGTGCCGACGGTGAAGCTGGCGAGCGGGATGCTCATGATGTGCGGAACTGCTCGAAGGCGACGATCTCGCCGTCGATCACGGTCATGAGGAACGCAAACGGGTAGTAGGTGTAGCCATCGGGGGCTTCGGGTGACGGCAGCCCGGTACTGGCGACGCTGAGCTCGTCGAAGGTGATGCGGTAGTTCGAGCTGCTACGTGCGTCGGCGACGGTGATGAGGGCATCGTCCGAGACGGGCACATCGTCGATGTCGCGGGTTGGCGTGGGCGTCACGAATAGGTCGCCGAAGCACTCGTCGTTGAATGCGGCCGCTGCCTCCACACATGCCTCGCCGAAGTAGGCGATGAACAGGCTGACGAAGGGGGCGTCGGGCGTGGTGGTGCCGTTGTAGGTCACCCAGTACTGGCCGTTGCCGAGCGGCCCGTCGCCTGCGAACTCGTCGGTGCGTTCGCCGGTGAGTGACGGCCCGGGCACCGGCTCGTACAGGCCAGACGGCCGGGTGGTGGTCGGCGCTGCCGTGGTGGACGTGGTGCTGCTGGTGGACGTCGTGGTGCTGCTCGACGTCGTCGATGCAACTGGCGTCGTGACCGGCATCGATGCGAGCGAGCGGCGCTCGTCAGACGAGCACCCGGCCAGCGAGATCGAGGTGATGGCGAACGCAGCGAGGGCGCGACGACTCATCGGCGGATCGACCTGCGGAGACCCTCGACCCAGTCGTCGGCATCCTTCCATCGCGTATCGGCGTGCTCGCGAGCCGTGGCGTGGTCGCCGGCTGCGGGATAGCTGCCGAGGAACTTCACGTGCCCCTGCTTGCTATGCAGGGCACGCATCGCATCGGCAACAAGCTCGTCGGCGATGTGGCCGTCGAGATAGATGATGAAGCAGTAGTCGCCGAGGCCTCCGTCCTTGGTCGGACGCGACAGCAGGTTCGAGAGGTTGATACGCCGCGCAGCGAACTCCTGCAGGATGCTGATGAGGCTGCCGGGCTCATCAGCCCGCTGGTAGATGACCAGCGCAGTGCGGTCGTGACCGGTGGGCGCAGGGATGCCCTCCTTGGCGACGAGCACGAAGCGTGTCTGGTTGCCCGGATGGTCGGCAATGTCGGCATCAAGAATCTCGAGCCCGTACACAGTGGCGCTCGTGCGCGGTGCGACCGCAGCAAGCGTGATCGACGGATCGTCGGCGACGATGCGGGCAGCCTCTGCGGTGCTGTTGGCGGCTCGCAGGTCGGCTTGGCCCACAGTAGAGCGCAGGTATGCGTGGCACTGGGCGCTGGCAACAGGGATGCTGACCACCGTGGTGATGTCGGCAATCGACGTGCCCGGCTTGGCGAGCAGGCAGTGCTCGATGTCGAGCACCACCTCGCGCTGAATGAGGAGCTCGTGGTTGAAGGCCAGTTCGTCCTGCGAGAGGTTGACTGTTCCCTCGATCGAATTCTCGATGGCGACGAACCCGACATCGACCTCGCCCGAATCGACGGCGTCGAGGACGTCGGGCATGGTGCGGAACAGGACGCGCTCGCATGCTGCGAGATCGGCCTGGGTCTCGAGCGCCTGCTGGGTGAACGTGCCGAGCGGCCCGAGGAAGCCGACTCGCCGGGGCGGCCGGGTGCTGGTCATGGGTGGCAAGGCTATTGGCACCCGCCCGATTCGGCGGGGCTTCACCAGCCGCACGGGACGGCAGACTGTCGGACATGGACACTGCGTCGCTCGCTGCCCTCATCGATGGAGTACGTAACGGGTCGGTAGCGCCCGACGACGCTATGGCTGCGCTGCGCCGGCTCCCGTTCGCCGAGGTGGGCGACACCCTGGTCGACCACCATCGAGCCCTCCGCCAGGGCATGCCCGAGGTGGTGTACGGACCGGGAAAGTCGGCGGCGCAGTGCGTGGAAGCGGTCGGCGAACTGCTCGCCCATGGCGTCGGCCCGGTACTCATCACCCGGATCGACGACGAGGTGGCCGCTGTGGTTGGGGCGGCGCACCCCGGGGCCGAGTCGGCGGCGCGCTGCCTGCTGTGGCGGCGTCCGCAGCCGTTGCGCTCTTCGCAGGTGCTTGTCGTCAGCGCCGGCACGAGTGACGTGCCGGTGGTCGACGAGTGCATGCTCACGCTGCGGGCGCTCGGCTTCGAGCCCGATCGTCTCACCGACGTCGGCGTGGCGGGCCTGCACCGTTTCCTCGCCCACCTCGATCGGGTTACCTCGGCGGACGCCGTGGTGGTGGTGGCGGGAATGGAGGGCGCGCTCGCCAGTGTCGTGGGTGGTGTCACCGACGTGCCGGTCGTGGCGGTTCCCACCAGTGTCGGCTACGGCGCCTCACTCGACGGAGTAACCGCCCTGCTGGCGATGCATGCGTCATGTGCAAGCGGCGTGACGGTCGTGGGCATCGACAACGGATTCGGCGCTGCGTGCGCGATCGGCAGGATGTGCCGGTGAGCACGGCGTGGTTCCACTGCTTCGCCGGTACAGCCGGCGACATGACGCTCGGATCGCTCGTGCATGCCGGTGCCGATCCGCTCGAGGTCGTCGACATCGTTGCCGGCCTCGGCATCGACGGCTATGCGCTGACATTTGAGCGAGTGCAGCGCTGCGGGGTAGCGGCCATGCTCGCCGACGTCGTCGTGCACGACCACGGTGACGGGCATCCGCACCGTCCGTACGGAGAGGTGCGGTCGATCATCGCTGCGGCCGACCTTCCCGATCGAGTCCGTGTGCGGTCGAGCCGGGTGTTTGCCGCCCTCGCAGCGGCCGAGGGGGTCGTGCACGGAGTTGCCCCCGACGACGTCGAGTTCCACGAGGTGGGCTCTGTTGATGCCATCGTCGACGTCGTCGGCACTTGCGCCGCACTCGAGGTGCTCGGCATCGATCGGGTTACATGCAGTGCGATCACCGTCGGCACTGGCACGGTGCGCTCGGCACACGGCACGCTGCCGAATCCCTCACCGGCCTCGGCGGGGCTGATGGCGACCTATGGCGTGCCCGCCCGCGGCGTCGACGACGGACTCGAACTGGCAACACCCACCGGTGTCGCCCTCATGGCCGCGCTGGCCGACTCGTTCGGGCCGATGCCGTCGATGGAGGTGAGCGCCGTGGGCTACGGCGCAGGCCGCGCTGACGTGCCGGGTCGGCCGAACGTCGTGCAGGTGGTGCTCGGCTCATCACCGGCACCACGTGGCCTCGTGCCCGGCCCCGGCCAGCCGGTGCAGGTGTTCGAGGCCAACGTCGACGACGCCACCGGCGAGATGCTGGCGCATGCCGTGGCGGTGATCCTGGCTGCCGGTGCACACGATGCGTGGGTCACCCCGATCGTGATGAAGAAGGGACGCCCGGCGCACACCGTGCACGCGCTGTGTGATCCAGCGCGCGCCGCCGAGGTGGCCGCAGCGCTCGTACGCGAGACGGGCACGCTCGGCCTGCGCGGCCATGTGTCGATGCGGTGGCCGCAGCAGCGCGACGAATTAGTGGTCGAGGTGTCAGGCCACCCGGTGCGGGTGAAGGTATCGAATGGCCGGGTCAAGCCCGAGCACGATGATGTCGCTGCGATTGCTGCCTCGACCGGCCGATCGCTGCGCGAGCTGATGCACGACGCAGAGCGCGCGGCGGGCGAGTTGTTGCAGCGCCCCAACGTCTGACGCTGGGAACCGGCGAGGTCAGGAGGCGAGGGCCTCGTCGACGATCGCCTGCAACTCAGCGACCTCGAGCTCGCCGCTCTTGCGCACCTTCACAAGCCCGTCCTCGCCGATGATGACGAAGTACGGCCATCCGCTGGCACCGAACGCAGTGGCCGCCGTGCCGGCAACACCGGCCTGGGTGTACTCGTCGACGATCACCGGCCAGCTCCAGCCCTTGGTCGAGAACCATGCGGCGGGCGGGAAGTTGTCGGCTTCGGCAGCGACGGCAGTGGCGACGCCGATGATGTTGAGCTCGGCTGGTACGAGTCCGGCGTTCTTCCAGTCGAGCAGACGCGGCACCTCGGCGTTGCAGTGCGGGCACCAGTGGGCGAGGAACACGATCATGTAGGGGCCGTTGGCGGCTGGATCGATGACGATCTCGTTCCCTTGGAAGTCCTTGCCCGACAGCGTGGGTGCTGGCGTGCCGACGGCATCGTCGAATGCCGCCTGTGAGTCGTATGCAGTGAGCGACTCGCCTTCGATGGTGACGGGCTGTGAGTACGGGAAGCCGTCGCCGTCGATGAGGCCTGCGCTGGTGGTTGCAGTGGTGCCGCTCGTGCCGTCGACGCTGGTGGACGATGCAGTGCCCCCGTCGCCCCCGCCGCTGACGACGACCACGGCCACGACGATGGCAACCACCACGATGGCGGCCGCCACGATCCACATCACCGGCTTCGCGCCGGATTCGGCACGCGCTGCCTTCGCTGCTGCCTTGCGCCGGGCTTCAGCTCGCTGTCGGTTTGCCATGGTGTTCCTCCGTGCTGGATCTTCGTCGAGCGGTGTATGTCGACGACGTGGGTATCGGTCGAGTGGGATGTGGACTGGATCAGGTTGCGGGAGCCGCATGCTCCTCGGCGTCGTCACCGACCAGCGGCTCGGGTGCGAGCAGCAGGGCGATGATGGCGGCAAACGCCGAGAGTGCCATCACGGCCAGCGTGATGGGAAAGCCAGACGAGATGAACTGGCCGTCGCCGTTGAATTCGAGCCGGCCGAATGAGACGTAGTTGGGCGTGGCGCAGCTGGTGAGCGACGAGCACGTGGTGGACTCTTCGATCACCCGGTGTTCGAGCAGGATGTGCCAGATGCTGAGGAGGCTGCCGATGGCCGCGAGCGGCACGGCGTACCAGCGGGCGCCGCGGTCGCGCCGGAACGCAGCCACGATGAGTACCACGGCAGCCGAGTACATGAAGATGCGCTGGAACCAGCAGAAGCGGCACGGTGACCAGCCAGCCGACGACTCGCTGAACCACAGGCTTCCGAGCGTTGCGGTGGCGGCGACAAGGGCGGCGAGTGCCAGCTGATACCGGTGCAGCACGTCGAGGAAGTGGAACGAAGGCCCCACAGGCACCAGTCGGGCCGCCACCATCAGAACGACCCCGGCCATGCACACGATGGCCAGGACGGCACCGGCGTCGTGCATCTGCGGGGCGCTGAGGGCGAGCACCCGCACAGTCTGCCGCTTGTCGCGGCGATTTGTGATGGCAGGATGCGATGGTGAACGAGCTGGATGGGACCGATGGCGCACGACGGCGCACCGGCGCGACGGGGTCCGATCGGCCGACGGTCGGCCCGGTGACGGCGGCAGCCGAGCTCGACGGGCTCCCCGGGCCGCAGGTGTTCGCCGACGTCCGGTGGTATCTCGATGGCACCGACGGGCGGGCGGCGTTCGAGGAGTGCCACCTGCCCGGTGCGGTGTGGGTCGATCTCGACGGCGACCTCGCCGCCCATGGACTCCCGTCCGTCGCCGGTCGCCATCCCCTGCCCTCTCCGGCCGCCTTCGCTGCGGCGATGGGAGCACTCGGCATCGGCGACGACACCGTGGTGGTCGCCTACGACGACACCGGCGGCCTGAGTGCCGGCCGACTCGTGGTGATGCTGCGGTCGATCGGGAGGCGGGCCACCCTGCTCGACGGTGGCCTCGTTGCGTGGCGTGCCGACGGCCGTCCGACGCAGACCGGTCCGGCGCAGACACTCCCTCCGGCGGCGTTCACTTCGGTGCCGTGGCCTGGTTCGTCGTTCGCCGACGCGGACGAGGTCGCTGCCCGCGCCGCCCGACCGGAGGCTGGTCGGCCGCTCATCGATGCCCGCGCCGCCGAGCGGTTCACCGGAGAGGTGGCGGTCATCGATCCGCGACCTGGTCATATCCCCGGCGCTCGCAACTCGCCATGGAACTCAGTGCTTGGTGCCGACCGCCGACTTCGATCTGTTGACGAACTTCGCTCCCACTACGCGGCGCTCGGCATCGATGTCGTGACCGCATCGAGCACGATCGCCTACTGCGGCTCAGGCGTGAGTGCCTGCATGAACGTGCTTGCCATGGAGCACGCCGGACTCACGCCGCCGCGCCTGTTCACCGCAAGCTGGTCGGGATGGGCGTCTGATCCCGATCGACCTGCGGCGCTGGGCCCGGCGTGACGGGGCCGCACGCAGCGTCACCTGCTGACGCCGACAGTGGCAGCGCCGCTGCGGCGGCCGCTATCGACGTGCTCGGCGAACTGCGCGTGCGCCGACGGGAACGCCGGCTCGGTCGACTCGAATGGTTCGACATCGCTTACAAGGCGTATCTCGTCGTGCTCTTCGGCGGCGGGGCCGTCCTGTGGCTGACCGGCCTGGTGGGTGACAAGGCAGTGACGACAGATCTCGCCGATATTGCGGCCGACGGACAAGCACTCGTGTCACTGGTGGCTGCGGTGGCGGTTTTCATCGGGCTGCGGTCGGGCGCGCGTGGCGGTCCGCTGGCGATCGAGGGTGCCGACGTCGCCCACGTGCTGCTCGCACCGGTGCCGCGGCGCGCCGTGCTGCGACTGCCGCTCGTCCAGCGACTGCGCACTGCGGTGCTCGCCGGACTCTCGCTCGGCGCCATCTCCGGTCGCTTGGCGGCCCAGCGCCTTCCAGGCTCGGCGTGGTCGTGGGCGGCAGCATGTGCCGCTGCGGGGGCGATGATCGCCATGCTGTGGTGCGGCGCTGCGTTGGTAGCCCATTCGCGGCCGCGGTGGATTGTCGGCGGGATCGGTGTACTTGTCGTCGCGTGGCATGCAGCCGATGCCGTGGGCGTGGTGCCGGCACCGCTGCGCGGCGTCGGGGCCATCGCCATATCGGCGATGGCGGGCACCGAAGGGGTGTCGGCGGATTCAGCGTGGATTGCCATTGCGATTGTCGCGGTGCTGGTGCTGCTGGCTGCAGGAGCAACGACGCTCGAGCGGATGTCACTCGAGGCACTTGCGCGCCGCAGCGCGCTGGTCGGTCAACTTCGGTTCGCGGCGACGATGCAGGATCTGCGAACGGTGGTGCTGCTCCGCCGTCAACTCGACGAAGAGCATCCACGACGCGTGCCGTGGATCCGATTTGCCCCAGGCGCGGGCACAGCATCCGTGTCGATACGGCGCGCGGTCTGGCGACGCGATATCAGCGGACTCCTTCGGATGCCGGCAGCGCGTCTCGGCCGCATGGTGGTCGTGGCGGTCGTATGGGGTATCGGAATCGCGCTGACCATGCGCGGCACCACGCCAGCCGTCGTAGTGGCAGGCCTCGCTGGCTTCGTCCTCGGTATGGAGGCCATCGAGCCGCTGTCGCAGGAGGTCGACCACGCCGATCGCTGCGATCTGCTGCCGGTCGAACGCGGTGACCTGATGCTGCACCATCTCGCCGCACCAGCGGCGATGCTGGTGCCGTTCGCCGTCGTCGGAGCCCTCGTCGCGGCATTGGCGAGCGGCGACGCGGCCGATCTCGTCGTGCCGCTACTGGTCGTGTCGGTGCCCGGAGTCTGGGCGGCGGCGGCGGGTGCCGTGGTGAGCGCAGTCCGCGATGCGCCAGACCCAGTCGCCACCGTGCGCGGCCCGACGTCGATCGCGATGCCCGAGGTGACAGGGCTCGGTACGGCGGTTCGTGCTGTTCTGCCACCGGCAGTGAGCACGATCGGCGTGATGATGGTGCTGTTCATACGGTCGGCGGCCGAGTCTGATGGGTCTGTCGTGGGAGCGTCGCTGCGAGCAGCGGTCGGCGCGCTGGTGCTGGTGTTCCTCGTGTCGCAGTGGGTACGGCTACGCGATCGCGCCCATCGATCGACCGCAGCATTCATGGCCGACGGACGGGCCGCGTCCCGGCTTGGCTCAGGGGGTATGTGATGGCATCGGGCACCACGAACGGGCATGGCGATCGACCCGTGTCGCTGCGCGCCATCGGACTGTGCAAGGACTACGGCGATCGGCCAGCGTTGCGGTCGGTCGATCTCGAAGTGGTGGCTGGGGAACGTGTCGTCGTGGTCGGCCACAACGGCAGCGGGAAGACCACGCTGCTTCGGCTGGCCGCGGGCCTGCTCGAGCCGACCGCGGGCGAGGTTCGTCTCGGCTCGGCCAAGGCGGGTTCGCTGCTGGCTCGACGGGCGGTCTCCTGGCTGCCCGACTCGCCCACCTTCTACGACGACCTCTCGCTCTGGGAGCACCTCGAGTACGTCGCGCGCCTGCACGGCACCATCGACTGGAACGCTCGAGCCGAGCACCTTGTCACTGTGCTGGGCCTCGAGGCGCGACGCGACGACCTGCCGACGACCTTCAGCCGCGGACTCCGCCAGAAGGCGTCGATCGCACTCGGCCTGGTGCGGTCGTGTGACGTCGTGCTGATCGACGAGCCCTTCGTCGGGCTCGATGCGGCCGGTCGTGCGGCGTTGCTCTCGCTGCTCGACGACGTACACCGTTCGGGGGCCACGATCGTCGTGGCGACACATGAGCCCGGGCTGCTGCCCGTGGTCGATCGGGTGGTGGTGCTGCGCGACGGCGAGCTGGCGTACGACGGCCCACCGGAGGGATTCGACGCAGTGACCGAGGGCTTCGGCTCCTGAGCCCGCGGGTGCCGAGGCCGCCGAGAGCCGCTACCGTGGCGTCATGCAGGAATTCGCCGCAGTGAGTGCGTCGTCGAGCAACCCGTCGGCGCTGGTCGATCGACTGAACGAGAAGTCGGCTGAGGGCTGGTCGGTCGTGGCCATCGTCGGGGGTGCCGTGGAAGTGACAGCGTTCCTGAGCCGCGAGGCACCGGCGGGATCGAGCGCATCGGCCAGCACCGCAGCGTCCTCGACTGCGGCGGCAGAGCCTGGCGGATGGGCGACGAGTCCGACAGCGGCGACGGTTCCGTCCGCCGCATGGTCGGACGCTTCGGCAGCCTCTGCCTCGACGGCAGCAACGGGCGCATCAAGCACGGTCGCCGCCGGTACGTCGTCGACCCAGATGGCCGCCTCATCGGTGCCGGCGCAGTGGGCCGCCGACCCCACCGGCCGCTACGAGCTTCGCTACTGGGACGGCATCCGCTGGACCGAGCACGTCTCGCGCGCCGGCCAGCAGTACACCGATCCGCTCTGACAGCACTGTCGCACCTGGCCGTCAGTCACCGCCGTCGACATCGGCAATCGATACCCGTACCGATTCGGGCACCGGCGGGAGCCGCTGGGTGAGCAGCCACGTGATGGCGAGGAATGCCGTCGTTCCCCACAGCGCGCCCTGCACGTCTGCCCACAGATACAGCAGCCCTGAGAGCAGCGTGCCGACGAGTCGGCCGGCGGCGTTCGCCGAGTAGTAGTAGCCGACGTCGAGCGCCACTCCATCGTCGTCGGCATAGGCGAGCACGAGGAACGAGTGCAGCGCCGAGTTCACTGCGAATGCAGCGCCGAATACGGCGAGGCCGAGCATCACCGTGGCCGTAACGGCGATGTCGAGTGCGACGAGGAGCGAGATGAGGGCACTGACTGCGGCAAGCACCGCTGCCCACCGTCTCGCCGCCGTGACCTCGGTGCCTGGCTGTCCGATGCGCGCAAGGATTCGGGGGGCGGCGGACTGGACGATCCCGTAGCCGATCACCCACGCAGCGAGGAAGCCGCCCACCGAGCGCTCGTTCCAGTTGAGTTCGCGTGCGAGGAACACTGGCACGGCGACGACGAACCAGATGTCGCGCGATCCGAACAGGAACAGCCGTGCTGCCGAGAGTCGGTTGATGGCAGGTGATGCAGACAGCACGGCCCGCAGCGGTGTCGACCGCTTCGCCCTGCCGAGGTCGTCGTTCAGCAATGCCACGATCGATACGACGGCGATTGCGAGAGCTGCCGCCATCGCGACGAGTGCTCCGTCGTACCCAAGCCAGGCAAGGAGGACCGAGCCGACGAAGAACCCGATGCCCTTGAGCGCGTTCTTCGATCCGGTGAGCGCCGCAACGAGCCTGAACAGCGAACCGTCGCCGGCGATGGCCTTCACGGCGCTCTTCGAACTCATCTTCGTGAGGTCCTTTGCCACGCCGGAGAGCGCCTGCATCGCCATCACGAAGGCGACCGATGCGCCGGTGGCCCAGTCGGGCGAATGAAGGGTGAGGGTGGCGAGCACTGCGATCTGAAGGACAAGACCGCCGACGAGGGTGTGCTGCAGGCCCCGACGGGTCCCGACCCATCCACCGACCAGATTGGTGACGATGCCCATGAACTCGTAGGCGAGGAAGAGGAAGGCGATGGCGACCGGCGAATAGCCGAGACGATTGAACTCGAGGAGGACGAGCATCCGCAGCGCACCATCAGTGAGCGTGAAGGCCCAGTACCCCGCAGTGACGAGCACGTAGCTACGACGCCGCATCTGCCTGAAACTCCGGCATCAGGGGACGCTCCGTGCGCTCGGCCAATCTCACAGGAGCGCATGTGCTCATTGCCAGGTGACTCAACCACGCCGCTAGCGCCGCTGCAACTGATCGTCGGTGAACGCTCAGCAAACTCCGAATTGACGCACGCCGCAGTGACCTCTCTAGACCGTGGGCTCAGACGTCAGGTCATCGTGACGGGCGTCCCCGGCGCGAGACCGTTCTGTATGGATACTCTCAGGGTATGCGAGCCACCTCGCTCGGCCATGCCGGCATTCTCGTCGACACGCTCGATGGGTCGATTGTCTGCGATCCGTGGTTCCTTCCGCAGTTCCACGGATCGTGGTTCGTGTTCCCGCGCAACGACCAGCTGTCGACGGCGTTGATGCAGCGCATCTGCCACCCCACCTACCTCTATATCTCGCACATCCATGCCGACCATCTCGATGAGGGCTGGCTGCTCGAGCACATGGACAAGGACACCACCGTGCTGGTGCCCGGGTACCCGACTCGAGAACTCGAGGGAATCCTCCGCCGACTCGGCTTCCACTCGATCGTGCGCACCGTCGATGGCGAGGAGATGCGGCTCGGACCGCATCTCACGGTGGCCATCCACTGCGAGACCAGCATCACCGATGGACCGGGTGGCGACTCGGCGATCGTGATCTCCGACGGCACCGGCCGGCTGGTCAACCAGAACGACTGTCGAACGAACGACCTGGCAGCGCTGCGCAGCCACGGGCCAGTCGACCTTCACTGGCTGCAGTACAGCGGCGCCATCTGGTACCCGATGGTCTACGACGAGCCGCCGCAGCGGATGCGAGAACTCGTCGATGCCAAGGTCGACAGCCAGTACTCGCGTGCGCTGCGATACGTCGAGGCAGTCGATGCGACGGCAGTCGTGCCGAGCGCCGGCCCGCCAGCCTTCCTCGATCCAGAGCTGTTCCGGTTCAATGTCATCTCCGGCGATGAGCTCTCGATCTTTCCCGACCAGCGGGGTTTCATGTCGCGCCTCGCTGATGCAGGACACCGCGGCATCCTCGCCATTCCCGGCACGACGATCGAGTTCAGCGCGGGGACCAGCGAGATGCACGTCGAGCATCCGGTGCCCGACAACGAGGTCGATGCGATCTTCAGCGACAAGGCGGCCTATCTGCGCAACTACCAGTCCGACTGGATGCCGTGGCTCGAGCGGCTGAAAGCGTCGTGGCTGCCGCCGAGCGATGACCTCCTCGAACGGCTCGCCGCATGGTGGGAGCCACTGATGGCGATGGCACCCACGGTGTGCGACGCCATCGGCGACACAGTCGTGCTGCACGCCGGCGACCTGCCCGTCGCCCTCGACTTCCGCGCCCGCCGCGTGCGTCGATGGGCGGGCGAGGATCACGGCTTCCGCTTCACCGTCCAGCGCGAGCTCGTCGAGACCGTGGTCGCCCAGCGCGCCGTCGACTGGAGCAACTCGCTGTTCCTGTCGTGCAGGTTCAGCGCATGGCGTAAGGGCCAGTACAACGAATACGTCTACAACTTCTTCAAGTCGCTGTCGGTCGAGCGGATGCGCCGGACCGAGGCAGAGGCGGTGCGCAAACTGCAGCCCGACCATGGCGGTGCAGTCGAGGAGGACATCCGGATCGGCGACTGGATCGTGCAACGCACCTGCCCGCATCGGAAGGCCGATCTCAGCGTGTTCGGAGAGATCGACGACGGCGAACTCGTCTGCACACTGCACGGCTGGCGCTTCGATCTGGCGACGGGCGTGTGCCGCAATGCAGACGATCGTCCGCTCCGCGTTCGCCGGGCATAGCGAAGCGACGGCCCCAGCGGGGCCGAGTTACGTGGTCAGGCCGTCGGGAAGTTGCCGTGCACCCAGACGATGGTGCCGAGGTTCACGAGGTCGAGTGACCAGATGAAGTCCATGGCCGGCACGCTGACTCGAACACAGCCGTGCGATGCCGGATAGTTGGGGATGCTGGTCATGCCATGGATGGCGACGCCGCCCTTGAAGTACTTCGGTCGATAGATCTTGCCGAGGTCGCCATCCCACCAGCCGTCTGCTCGCTGGCGGTCGACCTGCCACAGTCCGCTCGGAGTGACGGAGTCGCCTCGATACACCTTCCAGGGCTGGTCCTCGTCGACGGCCTCGTACGGCACTTCGCTGCCGGTCGAGGTGTTGAACGTCCAGAGCGTCTTGCCGTCGACGATGAGGAAGAGGAGTTGCTTGGTCTTGTCGACCTCGACCAGTGTGCCGTTGTCGGCCGATGCCCGACCGCGCTCGGTTATGGTCTGCATTGCGAGTGCCGTAGCCGCGTCGACCTCTGCAGTCGCTTCGAGACCCGCGTACTTCTGGAAGGCCATCACAGCCTGACTGGTCGCCTTGCCGTAGAGGCCGTCGATCTCGCCGAGCCAGAATCCGAGCGCGGTGAGGCGTTCCTGGATCTTCTTGGTCTCCTCGCCGTCGGCGGTTCCCACGGCGACGAGTGGGACGGGAGACGGGCCGATGACCTCCACATTCGGAGCAAGTGTGGTGGTCGTCGTGCTCGTCGACGTGGTCGACGATGTTGTGGTCGACTCGTCCGCCGTGTCAGTCGTGGTGTCGACCGTGAGGCCGCTGGCGAATGTGGACTCGGTGTTATCTCCCGAGGGATCCAGTGCCGCAGTTGGGCCGGCATTGGTGGTCTGCGAGCAGCCAGTGGCGGCGACGAGGAGCGGCAGGCAGAGAGCGAGTGCCGAGCGCGTCCAGTGGCGTGGGACGGCGGTTCGTCGATCGCTATGGCGGCGAGGCAGGGAACTGCAGGTGCGGATACGGCTCATGGTCGGGGGAGTGGTCGTGCGTCGCAGGTCAGGCTACCGACGACGCTCAGCCGAATGTCGGCACCTCGCACCACACAGTCAAGCCGTATTTCACGCCGCGTTGCAGGCGGGTTGCCTGGTGCGGATGCGTCACGAGCGACGGCCACACGACGGCCTCGCCGATCGATGCTGACTCGTTGGTGACGCCCTGGCGCGGGAAGTCGAGCACGGCACCGTCGTATCCATCGTTGAGCTTCACCGATGCCGACACCTGCGCCACATCGTGGTGAAGGCGCAGTGCCTCCTGCCCACCGACCTCGTACTTGATCACGAACACGTCGCGCAGTCCGTGGTAATCGACGTACGGCCAGACGGTTTGCAGCATCGGCCAGATTCGTCGGCCGATGTCGACCTCGACGTGCTCGAAGAGTCGGGGGCTGATGACGGCCAGCGAGACCTCGTGGCCCGGCACTGGGTCATCGGGTTGGTGCTCGAATGCACCGACCGCCTCTGCAGCACGGATCACGGTCGCACAGAAAGCAGGAGTCCAGAAGGGAACGACGTAGATGTCGGAGCCGATCTCGCGAGGTGCTGCCTCGTGTTCCGAGTCGGGAACGGCTCCGTCGTAGCGGAGGATGCGGTGGAGATCGTCGGTCATTGACGAGATCGTGTCAGAGTTCGCCCGGCGGCAACCGCCACGGTGTGGTCGGAATGCGGCGGATGTCGAACCGAGACAGCAGGTCGCTGGCAGTGACCTCGTCGCCCGGCTCGCACAGCCCGAGGCTGATGCCGAGCCGGGCGAGCACACCGGAGGAGCCGACGCCGCGGTCGGCAAGGTCGGCGAGCGTGACGGCACCGTGACGCTTGGCCAGCCGCGAGCCGTCGGGTCCGAGCACGAGCGGCACATGCGCGTACGCCGGCTCGGGTAGGCCGAGCAGTTGCTGCAGGAGCCGCTGGCGAGGAGTGCTGCTCAGCAGGTCGTCACCCCGGAGCACGTGGGTGACGCCCTGATCTGCGTCGTCGACGACGACCGCGAGGTTGTATGCGGGAACCCCATCGTTTCGCTGCAGTACGACATCGTCGGCAGCACCCGTATAGCTGCCCGCCACAGCATCATGGACGGTGAACCGCTCGCCATCGGCGCGTAGTCGCAGTGCGGGCCGTCGCCCCTCGGCGAGCAGCGCAGCGCGTCGCGCCGCGGTGAGCGATCGACATGTCTTCGGGTACGGCACGTCGTCGCCGTGGGGTGCCTGCGCGGCCTCCCTGATCTCGCGTCGGGTGCAGAAGCATTCGTACACGCGGTCGAGTGCGGTGAGCTGGGCGATCGCCTGACGATGGAGGTCGAACCGGTCACTCTGGCGAACGACCGGCTCGTCGGGCACGAGGCCGAGTGCGGCGAGGTCGCCGAGTTGCCGAATCTCGTGTTCGGCCGATGAGGTGGCCCGATCGAGGTCCTCCATCCTGACGATCCACGAACCCCCCATCGATCGCGCCTGCAGCCACGAGAGGAGCGCGGTGCGAAGGTTGCCGAGATGGAGGGGTCCCGTCGGCGAGGGAGCGAATCGTCCACGGGTGGCACACGGGGCCGACATGACGTCAGTCTCGCCGACGGTCGGCGGCTCGAGACGCGGCACGGCCGCTGCGCAAGATGCGCAGCGGCCGTGGACGCATGACTATCTGTTCAGGTGACGGCCGTCAGGCGACGGGCGTACAACGCCCGTGCCGACCGGCCGCGATCAGGATTCGTTGGCGGAGCGTGCCTTGGCGATGCCGAGGATCATCAGGCCGTAGAGCGCCTTGGCCGTGATGTCGGCCACGGTGTAGCCAGCCTGACGAAGCACCTCGAGCCCCTGCGACTCGGCGTCGATCACGGGGAACAGGTATGCGATCGGGTACACGCACCACGTGACGAGGAGCACCATCGTCGCGCGGTTGATCGCCGACGAGACGGCGCCGCTCTCGCGGCTCTTGGCGGCACGGAGTTCGCCGACGAGCACCCACAGGATGTAGACGAACGGAATCATCGCCAGGATCCACCACAGCCACTTGGTGCCGTTGTCGGTCGAGGTCTCGCCCGGGTATCCGAGGGCGATCATCAGCGCAGTGGCGGGAATGAGGCGGGTCATGAGCTTGCGACGCGCGTCGGCGGCGACGCCGAGCACGACGAGCAGCTCGACAATCAGCAGCGGCACCGTGATCAGCCAGTCGGCGTAGCGGTACCCCTCGTTCATGGTGCCCTCGGCGAACGAGCTCCACATGCGGTAGTAGTGGTAGCCGGCGATGCCGACGACGATGGCCGACACGGCCACGCCCGAGCGGTAGGCCTTCGCAACGCTGTTCATCTGCGTCAGGAAGTAGACGAAGGCGCCCAGCATCACGGCAGTGCCGAAGGACAGCAGGTTGTAGACGAGCTGGTAATTGTCGCCCGTCAGCATTACTTCTGACATAACGCGGTTCTCCTTTGTTCGTGAACTGGTGAAAGCGTGACACAGCGCGGATCACCGTCGGCGGATCGTGTGCAAGATTTCGGGCCGAACGCAGACGAGTGTTACGGGTGTTTCAGAGCGGTGGCCGGGGGATTCTCGGCGACCGGTACGGGAATCTGCAGGGATTCCTCAAGGATCCGGCCGGCACCGCCGATGAAAGTGGCTGTCCGCACGGACAGGCGCCGACGGTGCTCCGGTACCGGTTGCGGCGAGCCACATCAGCCTCCGAGCCTCGAAAGGAGCGGTTGTGAACGAATACTCCGAGTCCGACACGCTCCGTGGTGGGCCGGCCCCGGCCGACTCTCCGCAGCAGGCCTATGTGCGCCAGCGGGCGCTCGCATCGGTCGCCACACATCTGCTGCCGGCGCCGTTCCTGCTGCTGCCGTTCACGCTGCTCGTGAGCCGAGTGATGCGCGGCACCCTTCCCGGCGTCCGCTTCGGCTGGTGGGTGCTGTCGGCGGTGCTGGCAACGGGTCTCACCTCGCTGGCGCTGTACGGCTACCGCAAGCGCGCCACCGACTCGTCGACGCCGTGGTTCGTGCGCCTCGCGCTCCTGGCGGCGCTGGCGTCGGTCGGCGGGCTGTTCGGCATGTGCCCGTGGGTGGCGGCGGAGGGCGATCTCGAGGTCACGCTGCTGTTCGTCCTCTTTCCGTCGGTGGCCGCCGCTGTCGGCGCACTGATCACCGCCGGCCGACGCGATCTCTACCTCGCTTTCCTCATCCCGCTCACGGCGCTGTCGTCGATGTCGCTGACATCGAGCGACGACGAACGGCTCCGGGGGCTCGGACTGCTGGCCGTGTTCTTCGCCGGCGCTCTCGTGGCGCTCCACCACGTCGTGAGCCGCTCATCAGCCGAGGCGATCAGGGTGCAACTCCGGGCAGCCGAGCTGCTGACCGAGCTCGACCACGAGCGCTCCGAGCTCACGTCGGTGAACGAGGAACTTGCAGCAACCAACAGCAGGCTGGCGCACCAGGCCACACACGATCCGCTGACGGGCCTGTACAACCGCCGTGGCACGCTCGAGCTGCTCGACCAGTTGCTGGCATCAGCGAGCACCGAGCATCCGGTGGGCCTGCTCTTCTGCGACCTCGACCGGTTCAAGGCAGTGAACGATGCGCTCGGGCATCGTGGCGGCGACCGATTCATCAGCATCATCGCCGACCGGCTCTCACGCAGTATCGAGCCCGGCTCGGTTGCCGGCCGGATGGGTGGTGACGAGTTCGTCGTCGTCATGCCCGATCACGACCTTCGCGAGGCAACTGCGATTGCCAGCCGGCTCGTCGACGCATTGGCGCAGCCGATCTATGCCGAGGGCCGCGAGGTGCCGTCGTCGGTGAGCATCGGCCTCGCCGTGGCGCCCGCGCACGGCACCACCGCCAGCGAGCTGCTCCGCCACGCCAATGCCGCCCTGTACCGGGCCAAGGCCGGAGGCCGTAACCGCGTCGAGCTCTTCGACGGCGAGATGCAGCGCGAGCTCGTTCACCGTCTTGAGGGCGAGCAGGCGCTCCGCCGAGCGATCGACGACGGCGACATCGTTGCCTTCTACCAGCCCGAGATCGACGCCGCGAGCGGACAACTGGTCGGAGCAGAGCTGCTGGCCCGGTGGGTTCGCCGCGACGGCCGTGTCGTTGCAGCCAACGAGTTCCTTGCGCTCGCTTCATCTGCCGGACTGCTCGAGCGGATCACCGATCGCGTCATTGCCAGCGCCCGCCCCCACATCCAGCGCCTCGCGATGCTGGGTCTGCCCGAGGGCTTCCGGTTCCGCATCAACATGGCTCCAGAAGCCACCGAGCGGCGATGGAGTGACGATCCGATCGACCACGTGCTGCAGGGACTCTCTGCCTCGCTGGTGACGATCGATGTGCGCGAGAGCGCTGTCACCGCCGATCTCCCGGCTGCTGCGGCGAACATGGCGGCGTTCCGCGCCCGCGGCGGCCGTGTGTGCCTTGACGATTTCGCACGAGGTGTGTCGTCGCTGAGCCTGCTCCGCCGCCTGCCGCTCGACGAGGTGCGTATCGACCGTCTGTCGATCGACTCGCTCACGGCTCACCCTGCCGACTGGGCGATTGCCCGGTCGATCATCTCGCTGGTCCGCGAGCTAGGCCTCGCTGTCACCGCCGACGGAGTGCAGACCGGGGCACAGGCTGATGCTCTCGTGGCGCTCGGATGCGTCCGCCAGCAGGGTCACCTCTATGCCGAGGCGCTGCCGGCCTCGGCGTTCGAGGATTTCCTGCTCGACTGGATGGCGGATCGCTACCTGCGCCGACGAGCCGACGAACCCATGTGGGGACCGAGCGATCTGACCTAATGTGCGGAGGCGGCCCGCACTCGGGCGGTGCCGTCGGAGTCGAGCTGGACGACAGTCCGTGGATGCGAAAGGGGCCGGCGATGCGCTGTCCGTCATGCGCTGCTGACGTCGAGGCCACACACCGCTTCTGCCATCAGTGCGCTGCCCCGCTGGGCAGCTCCCTGCCGCCGGACGAGTCGTCGGCATCGTCGCCCATCAACGTCGTGCCGCTGTCGCTGCTCGGCGTCACCGAGCCCGAGATCGCTCCGAGCCTGCCCTCCCGATCGGTTGCCCCCGACGTCACGCCGCCTGCGGCCACACCGCCGCTCGCTGCGCCACTGCTGGCGCCGCCGCCCACGTTCCAGCCGGTGCCGGGCGGCGTGCCGCAGCCACAGCCGACCGCCGCGACCATCCCGCTCACGTCGTCGACCGCTGCGGTGCCCACAGTTCCGACGCAGCCGATCCCCCTGGCACAGACGCTGTCGCTCGGCGCGGCCGTCCCGGTCGTGGCCGACCCCACCCCGCAGTTCATCGGGTTCGACTCGAAGGGCGAACCGGTGCCGCCGCCACCGATGACGGTGGGAGAGCCGATCCTGTCGGCGACAGTGGCGACGGAGCCGGTGCCGGTGGTCGAGCAGACGCCCGCCGACGAATGGCTGGCAGCGACGGCCGAACAGTCCGCCGTCACGGCTCGGAGCGGCTCGACTGCGGTGCTGCCCACTGTCGACGACCATCGCTTCCGCCTGACCACCCTCCTCGTGCTGGCGGTGCTCACCGGGGTGGTGGCGGTCTCTGCGGGAGTCCTCGACGTCGTGAGCTTCCTGGTCACCGGCACCGACTCGGCGGCCTCGACCCTCGTGATGGACGATCTGTCGTCGAATCACCTCATCGGGATTGGTATCGGGGTGTTCCTCCTCCTGGTCGGAGCGGTTATCGGTGCCACTGGCCGCCGGTCGGGTGCTGGACTTGCGGGCGGCGCGTCGCTGGCGCTCGCCGGACTCATGGTGAACGCGGTTGGCCTTGGCGTCGATGCCCTCGATGAGGTCGAGGTGCGGTATCTCGCCACGCCCGGCAACACCATCACCTCAACCCGCGAGATCGGATTCTTCCTTGCCATAGGCGCTGCTGGCCTTGCCGGCCTTGCCTTCGCGGCATCCCTCGGCGCTGCCCGGGGTGGCGGTCGTCCGCGCATCGCCCTTGTGCTGCTCGGGATACTGGCCACGGGTGCTGCCGCCGCTGGCCCGCTCGTGCCGCTGCATGACGCGGTCTGGCTCGACAACTGGGCGCAGGAGGGCGTGCCTGATGCGACGCTGTGGCTTCGGCTGGCGACTCTTGCACTACTGCTCGTGGCGGGCATCACGGCGTTCTCGATCGGCGGTCGCTTCGGCGGCGCGATGGCACTTGGAGCCGTGTCGATCGGCGTCTTCCAGAGCATCACCTCATATCTCGAGATCGGTGATCTCCCGCTGGGCCTCGCCAACGGCAACTTCTTTGCGCCCGATGGAGGTCTCGAGGTCGAGCCGCACCTTGTCACTCTGGCGGGCCTGATGGCAGTGGTGCTGCTGGCGGTGGTCACCATCATGGTGCCCACTCGCCGCCGAGCCGCGTAGGCGTCACGCCGTCATCGCCGCAATACGCTGCAGCCCATGTCCGCCGATGCATCATCAGGGTCCGTGAAACAGCGCCTCCGCCAGGCGCTCGAGGTGGCGATGCGAGCGCGCGACGACGTGGCCCTCTCGTCGATCCGCCAGGCACTTGCAGCAATCGCAGTGGAGGAGACCGCCGGTGACGAGCAGGTGGTGCTCACCGACGCACAGGTGCTGAAGGTTCTGGCGAATGAGGTTCGCAAGCATCACGAGACCGCAGACGCATTCGTCACGGCTGGCCGTCCCGACCGAGTCGAGCGGGCGCGGGCCGAGGCCGCCGTGCTCGAGGCGTACCTGCCCACAGCGCTCGACGACGGAGCGCTGCAGGCCGTGGTGGACGAGAAGGTGGCCGCGCTGGCTGGCGGCGATGGCATGAAGGCGATGGGCAAGGTGATCGCTGCCGTGCGCGAGGTAGCGGGGCCCACTGCCGACGGGGCGAAGATCGCTGCAATGGTGAAGCAGGCGCTCAGCCGCTGAGGCCGAGCGGTGGTGCGCTCAGCGCGTCGCAGTCGTGAATGTCCACCACGTGCCGGAATTCGCGACGGTGGCGCCTGCTGCATTCACGGCGCGTACCTGCCACTCGTAGCGGGTTCCCTTGAGAAGTCCGCTGAGCGACACGGAGCGGGCAGTCGATGTCGAGATCCACGTGCTACCGCATGTGCTGTTGACCGTCGTGTCGATGCAGTACTCGTAGCGCGTCGTGCCGGTGGCTGCGCTCCATGAGAGCGACACTGCAGTCTTCACGCCTGTGGCACCGTTCTTCGGCGATGACTTGGCGAACGAGCCGGGGTACGGACTCGCATTGACTGTCAGCGTGAGCTGCTTGGCTGCCGATCCGGTGGCGCCGGGTGCGGTATCGACCGCGGTGACGCTGAACGTGGAGGTGCCAGACGTGGTGGGCGTTCCGCTCAGCACCCCAGCTGACGACAGCGAGATGCCTGCTGGCAGTGTGCCCGCCGACACCGACCAGCCGTACATTCCACTGCCGCCAGTAGCGGTGAGGGTGGTGCTGTACGGATCGCCGACGGTTGCATTCGGCAGGCTCGATGTCGTCACGGCGACAGGTCCGGGCGCCGTGCTGTCACTGCATCGATACGCAGACAGCGACTGCACGCTCGATTGGTTGTGCGAGATCAGGGTGCCCATCTCGCCGTCGGGGCTCTCGACGCCGACCGTGGCCGA
>JBJOMQ010000006.1:0-29142 GCA_046052275.1 Actinomycetota bacterium
CCTCCTGCCGCGTCGCCTGCAACGGCTGCTCAGCCTGCGATGCCGACGAGCGACCGCCAGTCGACGGTCCGCGCAGCGGCCACCTGATGCGGTGCGAGCCTGAGCGTCGACTCCGGCACGACGTCGACGAGATGGCGGAGTTCGGCGTAGTGATGGTGGTGCGACACGCCCTTGAAGTGGTGGCGCCGTGCCTCGACGAGGTCGGCCGGCGCATCGGCGTCGAGGCAGCCCCAGATCGAGAAGGCCACGGTGAGGTCGTGCACCACGGGGGCCCGGCTGAACAGCGAGGCCCGGCGGAGGGCGATGGCCAGGCAGCCTGCCACGACGTCGTCAGGGTCTTCGTCGCGCTGCAGCACCAGTCGGCTACGGAAGCCGTTGGCGATCTTCAGCGCGAAACCCTGATCGGGTCCCGGATAGCCGAGCTGGGCCCCCGTCGGATGAAAGCCGCGGACCTCGCCGGGACGCGACGGCATCCACGATGCCGGCACCACGGGAGGCGACGAGTAGGCGCGTGCATCGTCGACGGTGGGCGCAGGTGCTGATCTCGGTGCGGCCATGGGTGAAGTGTTAGCACGCCTTCGACCGCAGCCACGTGCCAGGCGGATCCGACCCGCCCGGACGCCGGTCAGGCTGTTGCGTGCAGCAAGCCGAAGACCAGGCCGTCCTCGAGTGCCCGCCACGAGGCCTCGATGATGTTGGTGCTCACGCCGATGGTGGTCCACGACCGCTCGCCGTTGGTGAAGTCGATCAGTACGCGGGTGACTGCCCCGGTTGCCGTGGCACCATCGAGGATGCGCACCTTGTAATCGGTGAGGTGCACACGGTCGAGCGACGGGTAGACGGCAGCCAGCGCCGAGCGGAGCGCCGTGTCGATGGCATTCACCGGGCCGTTGCCCTCGGCCGTGAAGACGTGGCGCTGAGCGCTCGCTCCGTCGATGCCGTCAGGACCGACCCACACCTTCACCGTGGCCTCGGTCGTGAAGTCGCCGCTCGGCAGCTCGTCGGTGATGACCCGCATGCTCTCGACGCGGAAGTACGACGGATGCCATCCGGATGCCCGGCGCATGAGCAGTTCGAGCGAGGCGTCGGCAGCCTCGAAGTGGTACCCCTCGTGCTCGAGCCGCTTGAGGTCGTCGATCACCTGATTCACGGCGGGACCGTCCATGGGGAGTCCGAGCTCGTCAGCCTTCAGCTGGATCGTCGCCCGGCCCGCCATCTCGCTGACCACGAAGCGGGTGCCGTTGCCGACAAGATCAGGGTCGACGTGCTCGTATGCGTCCTTGGCGCGTGCGATGGCGCTGACGTGCAGGCCCGCCTTGTGGGCGAATGCCGACGAGCCGACATACGGCGCCTGCGGGTTGAGCGGACGGTTGAGGATCTCTGCCACGTGGTGGCTGACGGCAGTGAGACGCTCGATGCGGCCCTCGGGAAGGCACTGCATGCCCAGCTTCAGTTGGAGGTTCGGGATGACCGTGGTGAGGTTGCAGTTCCCAGTGCGCTCGCCGAGCCCATTGAGCGTGCCCTGAACGTGCCGCGCCCCGGACATGACGGCAGCCATGCTGTTGGCGACTGCACACCCGGTGTCATCGTGGCAGTGGATGCCGATGGTGGCGTCGCCACCGACGTGACGCCGCACGGCCGCCACGATGTCCCCGACCTCGTGCGGCAGCGAGCCGCCGTTGGTGTCGCACAGCACGAGATGGGTGGCACCCTTCAGCACCGCCGCCTCGACTGCCCGAAGGCTGAACTCGGGATTGCGCTTGTAGCCGTCGAAGAAATGCTCGAGGTCGACGAGCACCTGACGGCCGGCAGACGCCAGGTATTCGACGGAGTCAGCGATCATTGCTACGCCCTCGTCGAGCGTCGTCTGCAGCGCCTCAGTCACCTGGTAGTCCCAGCTCTTCGCAACGATGCAGACCGCAGCGGTGTTGGCGTCGAGCAGGTTGCGCAGCGTGGCGTCGTCATCGGTCTTGCCACGCGGGCGTCGCGTGCTGCCGAACGCCACCATCGTGCTGGTGCCGAGGCGAAGCTCGGTGGCGGCACGAGCGAAGAACTCGACGTCCTTCGGATTGGCTCCCGGCCACCCGCCCTCGATGAAGTGCACCCCGAGGTGGTCGAGTTGCTCGGCGATGCGCAGCTTGTCGTCGACAGTGGCGCTCACGCCCTCCACCTGCAGGCCGTCGCGGAGCGTGGTGTCGAAGACCTCCACCGTCGTGCTGGGGGCCGGGGTCGTGGTGGTGCTCATCTCGTCGTCCATCCTCTCGCTGGTCGTGCTGTCGGTACGGGCGCCGGCAGTGGCCGGTGGCGTACCGCCGGGAAATGAAAGAGCCGCCCGGAAGGGCGGCTCAGGGCGCACATCGGCAGGTGCCGACGTGCGCTATCGAATAATGATGATCGAGGCGGCCATGCAGGTCGACGTCACGCCCAGTATTCAACCCCGATCGGTCGTGTCCGTCAACGCGACGGCCCTCCGGCGAACCGCCACGCCTGTGCACAACCTGTGGGATTGGCGTGGATGGCCTGAAAAGTTCTGTGAATCACGCCGTCACCCTGCGGATAACCCTGTGTACGCCGAAATCCGCGCTTGACCGGCGCTGCGGCCTGTCGCACAGTTCGCGGCATGCCGGTCGGCGCAGTCGACCGGAGTCCGATGACTGGTGACGGAGAACCGGGACCGGCGGCAACGCCGGCCTGGGGGAGACGGTTCGCCAACCGGATTCCGGCCGCCCAGCGGGGCAGGCGCAAGGGGGGTCCGCATCTCTGCGAGGGGCGCCAGGCAACTGGCACCGCGCAGGGGAAACGGGGCCGCCGGCGGGTGCTCACTCTCCCGCTGGCGGTGACATCGTGCCGACTGCTCGGGCAACCGGGCAGGAAGGCCGATGGCGGGCCACTCGCAGGAGTCGCCCCGGGCGGCGCTGGCACCTGCCGGCTGCCACCGGGGCACTCTGCGTTACGGGGCCTCAGGCACCGGACGCTGCCCGGTCAGACGGCGTGTTCGAGCCATCCCGCGTACTTCGGCTCGCGTCCGCGCACGGCCGCTGCGTAGGTCTCGGCGATGGCCTTCGTCATCGGACCGGGGCACGGCACCTGGCGCTCATCGACCGATCGCACCGAACCCACCTCGGCGGCCGTGCCGCACACGAAGATCTCCTCGGCGATGTAGAGGTCGGAGCGAGCGATGTTGTCGACTCGCACGTCGAACCCGTGGTCGCGGGCAATCGTCATCACCGAGTTCTGGGTGATGCCCTCCAATGCGCCAGCCGAGAGCGGCGGCGTGAGGATGATGCCGTTGCGCACCACGAAGATGTTCTCTCCCGTGCACTCGGCGACGAGGCCGTTGGGGGCGAGCATGATGGCCTCGTCGTAGCCGGCCTTGAGTGCCTCGACCTTGGCGAGCGAGCTGTTGACGTAGTTGCCGGTGGTCTTCGACGCAGGCGGCATCGTGTTGTGGTCGTGACGCGTCCACGACGAGATCTTCATCCGCACGCCCTTGTCGAGCGCGTCGTCGCCGAGGTAGGCGCCCCACGGCCAGCACGCGATGGCCACGTCGACCTTGCAGGGCAGGGTGTTCAGTCCCATCTCGCCGTAGCCGAAGTACGCGATGGGGCGGATGTAGCAGCCGGGAAGTCCGGTGCTCTTCACCGTGTCCTTCACTCCCTGCACGAGCTCGTCGACGGTGAAGGGAATGTCCATGCCAAGGATGTGCGCCGAGTTGAACATCCGCTTGATGTGATCGGTGAGCCGGAACACCGCCGGGCCGTCCGCTGTCTCGTAGGCGCGGATTCCCTCGAAGACTCCGGTGCCGTAGTGCAGGGTGTGCGTGAGGACGTGGATCTGGGCCTTGTCCCAGTCGACGAGGGTTCCGTTCATCCAGATCTTCGGCGTCGTGGTGATGGGCATCGAATTCTCCGTGTGGGTGATGGGTGTCGGATCGGGTGCTCGGTGGGCGGGTGAGGCGTGGCGTGAGCCGGCCGGCGGTCAGCCGGCCACGCGGGAGGCGATGGCAGCTCCGACCTCGGCGGTGGTTCCGGACGGCAGGTCTGCGCATGCAGCGCGGATCCGGTCGGCGGCGGCATTCTCGCCGAGGAAGTCGAGCATCAGTGCAGCGCTGAGAATCGCGGCGGCAGGGTTGGCCTTGCCGGTACCGACGATGTCGGGTGCCGAGCCGTGGACGGGCTCGAACATGCTCGGCCCAGTACGGGCCGGATTGAGGTTGGCGCTGCTGGCGAGCCCGATGCCGCCGCTCACCGCGCCACCGAGGTCGGTGAGGATGTCGCCGAACAGATTGTCGGTGACGATGACGTCGTAGCGCTGGGGGTCCTGCACGAAGTAGATGCAGGCTGCATCGACATGGTTGTACGCAGTCGACACCTGCGGGTACTCGGCAGCCACGTCGTTGAACGCCCGCTGCCACAGGTCGCCGGCGAACGTCAGCACGTTCGTCTTGTGCACGAGCGTGACGTGGCGGCGGCGGGACATCGCCAGTTCGAACGCATACCGGATGGCGCGCTCGGCGCCCATTCGGGTGTTCACGGATCCCTGCGTGGCCACCTCGTTGGGCGTGCCCTTCCGCAGCACGCCGCCCTCCCCCACATACGGCCCCTCGGTGTTCTCGCGGATCACGACGAAGTCGTGCGGCACCGACCCTCCCGGGGCGGTGCCGACGAATGGCCGCTGGTTGACGTAGAGGTCGAGCTCGAAGCGCATCTTCAGCAGCAGCCCGCGCTCGATCACGCCGGGTGGCACGTCGGGCGTGCCGACCGCGCCGAGGAGGATGGCATCGAAGGCCCGCAACTGGGCAAGGGTGGCATCGCTGAGGATCTCGCCATCGCGCAGGTATCGGGCGCCCCCGAGGTCGAAGTCGGTGGTGTCGACCGACACGCCAGCGGCTCGCACCACCTTCAGGGCCTGGGCGATGACCTCCGGCCCGATGCCGTCGCCCCCGATGACTGCGATGCGGTGTGACATACGGCGCTGCACGGTACAGGCTGCGGGCGCCGGTCCTGCTGGCTGGCGACACCCCGGCCTCGCCCCGGCCGGCCCGGTGAGGGCTGCAGGGATGGGCCGTCCGCACGGGCCGCCGGTAGGTTGACGGGACCATGGCCAAGCACCACCTGTCTCGTGCCGCCTTCGAGCGGCTCACGGCCGAGCACTACGACCTCACCACCCGCGGCCGCATCCAGGTCGCCGAGAAGATCGAGACTGCCCGCCTGCTCGGCGACCTCTCCGAGAACGGCGACTACCACGCCGCCAAGGACGAGCAGGGCCATATGGAGGGCCGCATCCGCCATCTCGAGCATCTCCTCGATCCCGAGAACCACGAGATCGTCGAAGTGAACGCCGACGGATCGATCGGACCCGGCTCGGTGGTCACCATCCTCTACGAGGGCGACGACGAAGACATGGCCGAGCGATACCTCATCGGGCATCCCGAGGAGCAGACCGAGAGCATGCAGGTGATGAGTCCCAACTCGCCGCTCGGCACCGCACTGCTCGGCAAAGCCGAGGGCGACATCGTCGAGTACAAGGCTCCCAACGGCACGCTGCGCGTGCGCATCCTTGAGGTGGAAGCCGGAGCGTGACTCGCGTCCGCCATCCTGCGCTGCCGCACGGCGAGGAGATCGAGCTGCCCGGCCGCGGCACCACGTTTGCCCGTCTCGTCGACGGCCCCGCAGGCGCGCCCACCGTGCTGCTGCTGCACGGGTGGACCGCATCTGCCGACCTGAACTTCTACACATGCTTCTCGGCACTCGCCGAGCATTTCAGGGTCGTCGCGCTCGACCACCGCGGACACGGGCGAGGTATCCGGTCGAAGCGTGCCTTCACGCTCGAGGACTGCGCCGACGACGCCATGGCCGTCTGCGACGTGCTCGGCATCGACCGCATCGTGCCGGTCGGATACTCCATGGGCGGCACGATCGCCGCACTGCTGTGGCGTCGCCACGCCGAGCGTGTGCACGGACTCGTGCTGTGCGCCACGGCGCCGCACTTCACGTCGTCGCGGCAGGAGCGCATGGGATTCCTCGGGCTGTCGGGCCTCGCAGCGCTCGCCCGGCTCACGCCTGGCCAGGCACAGCAGTGGCTCACCGACCAGTTCTACCTGCAGCGCAAGCAGCAGACATGGGAGCCGTGGGCCGTCCACGAGGCGGCGCGCCACGACTGGCGAATGGTGCTCGAGGCCGGGCGCGCGATCGGCCGGTTCGATGCGCGGCCGTGGCTGTCGGAGGTCGACGTGCCCGCATCGGTGGTGGTGACGTTGCGCGACCGCGTCGTACCGCTGCACCGCCAGGTGAAGTACTTCGAGGGTCTCGCCGATGTCGAGGCCTTCCGTGTCGATGGCGACCATGACGCCGTCGCCGCACGCGCCGAGCGCTTCGTCCCCACCCTGCTGCGTGCGTGCCACTCCGTGCTGGAACGCGCCGGCGTCACCGTGTCCGCACGCTGATGCCACCGGGGCCGATTCGCCGTCTCGGCCGGATGGCTGGCGTGCTGGTCCTGGCCGCGTCGACGGCCACCGTCGCTGCAGTGGCAGCCGGGCGGCGCCGCCGGCGGCGTGCGGGGTCGCCCACCGCATCCACGGCCGCCCATGTCCGCACTCGTCGGCTGCACCGCAACGCCGACCTCGCCCGGCTCGGCACCACTGTCGGCGCCGCCTACGCCACCACGGCCGCTCGCAAGGTGTTCGCGTCTGCCGAGCGGCGCATCGAACTCGACCGCGAGCGCGAACTGCGCACCGCAGACGCAGTCGCCGAGCGGCTGGGCAGCATGAAGGGCGCCCTGATGAAGCTCGGGCAGATGGCGAGCTACGTCGACGAGGGCCTCCCAGCGCCGCTGCGCGAGGCACTCGCCCAACTGCAGTCGAACGCACCCCCCATGAGCGCCGATCTCGCTGCCGAGGTCATCGAACGAGATCTCGGCGCAGCGCCCGAGCGGCTCTTCGTGGAGTGGGATCCCGATCCGATCGCTGCCGCGAGCATCGGCCAGGTGCACCGCGCCGTCGTCGTCGATCCGGTCTCGGGCGCCGAGCGTGCCGTGGCGGTGAAGGTGCAGTACCCGGGTGTCGCCGACGCCGTCGGCGCCGATCTCCGCAACGCCGACCTGCTCGGACTCATCCTGCAGCAGGGATTCGGTGGCCTCGACCCCACCGAGCTCGTCACCGAGGTCAAGGCGCGGCTCACCGAAGAGCTCGACTACCGACTCGAGGCACGCAATCAGCAGCTCTTCGCCGAGCGATACCGAGGTCATCCCTTCATCCACGTTCCCGAGATCGTGCCGAGTCTCTGCGGATCGGCCGTCATCACCAGCGAACTCGTCACCGGCAGCACCTGGCGCGACCTGCTCGAGTGGCCGCAGGAGGAGCGCGACCTCGCGGGCGAGACGCTGTTCCGGTTCGTGTTCCGCAGCCTGTATGGCATGCACGCCTTCAACGGAGACCCGCATCCCGGCAACTACCTCTTCCACGGCGGCGGCCGCGTCACCTTCCTCGACTTCGGACTGGTGAAGCACTTCGACAGCAGCGAGATGGACACCTTTGTCAGCATGGTGAAGGCTGCCGCCTACGACCACGATGCGATTGCCTTCCGCCGCATCCTTGAACGCGCCGGCATGATCCGGACCGACTGCCCGTCGGGCGATGACGAGGTCGGCGAGTACTTCAGCCACTTCTACGAGAGCGTGCGAGACGACCGCGTCATCACATGGAGCAGCGAATACGCCAGTCGCATCGTGCGCCACACGTTCGACCGCACGAGCCCGATCGCCCAGTACGCAACGGTGCCGAAGGCGTTCGTCTTCATCCAGCGGATCAATCTCGGTCTCTACGCCCTGCTCGGTGAACTGCGCGCAACCGGCAACTACCGGCGGATCGCCGAGGAGCTGTGGCCGTTCGTGCAGGGGCCACCGAGCACGCCGCTCGCCGAGGCCGAGCATTCGTGGCTCGCCGGCAACGGTCGCTGACACGCAGCCCGCTCGCATCGCGTCACGCTGCCGGAGCGATCACCACCACATCCGGCGCGTCATCGAAGCGCGCCACCATTGCAGACCCATCGTCGACCACCACCCGCACCACCCGCGCCCGCCGACGACGCCCGAAGTCGCCCGGGCGGGCAGCACCCGATCCGACCGCCGCCATCCACCGCGTGCTCACGAATGCCAGTGCATCGGATCCCCGCGCCGCCGCAACACCGGGATGGCCGACGAGCCCATCGAACGACGTGGCCTCAGCCACGAAATAGGCGCGCGCTGCAGCAGGGGCGCAGTCGTCGAGTGCATCGGGGTCGAGAATGTCGATCGCGTGGAGACGAAGCAGCGACGAGTGGGCCACCATCGAGTCGTGGAGCCGGCGTTCGAACCAGCAGGCGAGCTGCAGCGCCAGTGATGAGGACGGGCGGTCGGGACGAGCGGCAGTGAGGTTCATACCCCGCTGGGCACAACCGTCGAGTTCGATCAGCAGCGCCGCGCCCTTGGGCGCTCGACGTGCAGCGCCCGTACACTGCGACTCCACGTACGGCCGGCTCCGTCCGAGGCCGGCACGGCGACAAGAAGGGAACCCATGTCGACCAGTCCGAGGACACTCGCCCAGAAGGTGTGGGAACGGCACGTCGTGCACTCCGCGCCCGGCGAACCCGACCTGCTCTACATCGACCTGCACCTCGTGCACGAGGTCACCAGCCCGCAGGCGTTCGACGGACTGCGCCTGAGCGGGCGCAGCGTCCGCCGCCCCGACCTCACCGTCGCCACGGAGGACCACAACGTCCCCACCGCCGACATCGACCGGCCGATCGCCGACCCGATCAGCGCCCGGCAGGTCGAGGTGCTCCGGCAGAACACCGCCGAGTTCGGCATCGTCAACTTTCCGATGGGTGACCCCGGTCAGGGAATCGTGCACGTGATCGCCCCCGAGCAGGGCCGCACCCTGCCGGGCATGACCGTCGTCTGCGGCGACAGCCATACCGCCACCCACGGTGCATTCGGTGCACTGGCATTCGGCATCGGCACCAGCGAGGTCGAGCATGTGCTTGCCACGCAGACCCTTCCCCAGGCGCGGCCGAAGTGGATGAGCGTGACGGTCGACGGCAGCGCGCCGGCCGGCGTCACCGCCAAGGACATCGTGCTTGCGATCATCGGTCGCATCGGCACCGGAGGCGGCATCGGCCATGTCATCGAGTACCGCGGCTCGGCCATCCGTGCCCTCTCGATGGAGGGGCGGATGACGCTCTGCAACATGAGCATCGAGGCGGGCGCCAAGGCAGGCCTCGTCGCGCCGGATGACGTCACCTTCGCCTATCTGAAGGGCCGCACGCACGCACCGGCCGGAGAGATGTGGGATGCCGCTGTCGCCGACTGGCGCACGCTCGCCACCGACGAGGGCGCGACGTTCGACACCGAGGTCCACATCGACGCCGCCACGCTGCAACCGCAGGTCACGTGGGGCACCAACCCCGGCCAGGTCACCGGCATCGACGGCACCGTCCCCTCGCCCGACGACTTCGCCGACCCGACGACGCGCGAGACCGTCACCCGGGCGCTCGAATACATGGGTCTCGAGGCCGGCACGCGCATCCGCGACGTGCGCGTCGACACAGTGTTCATCGGCTCCTGCACGAACAGCCGCATCGAGGATCTCCGTGCCGCCGCCGAGGTGATGCGCGGCCGCACGGTCACCGTGCCCCGCGTCATGGTGGTGCCCGGCAGCCACGCCGTGAAGGCCCAGGCGGAATCGGAAGGACTTCACGAGGTGTTCCGTGCTGCGGGTGCCGACTGGCGTGAGCCGGGCTGCAGCATGTGCCTCGCCATGAACCCCGACAAGCTCGCTGTCGGCGAGCGCGCCGCCAGCACCAGCAACCGCAACTTCGAGGGCAGGCAAGGTCGCGGCGGCCGGACCCACCTCGTCTCGCCCGCAGTCGCCGCCGCAACGGCCGTCAGGGGAACGTTCGCCACTCCGGAGGACCTGTCATGAAGTCAGTCCGCGTCATCCAGGGCCGCGGCGTGCCGCTGAAGCGAAGCGACGTCGATACCGACCAGATCATCCCCGCCGAGTGGCTCAAGCGCGTCGAGCGCACGGGATTCGAGAAGGGGCTCTTCAGCACCTGGCGCGACGACCGCAACTTCGTCCTCAACGACGAGCGCTACGCGGGTGCCAGCATCCTGGTCGCCGGCCCGTCGTTCGGCGTCGGCTCGTCACGCGAGCACGCAGTGTGGGCCATCCAGCAGGGTGGGTTCGACGCCGTCGTCGCACCCAGCTTCAGCGACATCTTCCGCAACAACTGCACCAAGAACGGGCTGGTGCCCGTCGTGGTGCCTGATGCGGTTGTCGCCGAGATCTGGGAGGCGATCGAAGCCGACCACACCGTCGAGATCGTCGTCGACGTCGAGCGACTCGTCGTCGAGGTGCCAGCACGCGGCATCACGGCATCGTTCCCGATGGACCCGCAGACCCAGCACCGATTCCTGCACGGCCTCGACGACATCGGCATCACGCTCACGCATGCCTCGTCGATCGATGACTACGAGGCCTCGCGGCCGTCGTGGCTCGCCCGCCGCTGAGAGGGTGCCGCGAAGCGACCTGTGAGGTCAGTCGAGCTCGAAGTCGGCGAGGTGCCGAAGCTTCGGATTGTTGCTGAACACCTCGACCGGCGGATTCGGCTCGAGGCGCAGCGCCCGCTGCAGGATGCGCACCTGGGTGTGCTGGTTGTACTCGGCCAGCGTGACCGCCCAGCCATCGCGGCCGGCGCGCGCCGTGCGTCCGCTGCGGTGCAGGTAGTCCTTCACATCGCCGGCCGGCTCGTAGTGGATGACTGCGCCGATGTCGTCGATGTCGATGCCTCGAGCTGCGACGTCGGTGGCGACCAGAACGTTGAGGTCGCCCTCGGTGAAGCGGCGGAGTGCCTTCTCGCGCGAGGCCTGACTGAGATCGCCGTGGATTGCAGCGGCACGCACACCGAGATCCTGAAGGTTCCGCTCGACGCGGTCGCACACGCGCTTGGTCTGGCAGAACACGACCGTCTTGGCGAATGACGAGGCGATCGACGCCACGACGCGGTCCTTGTCCATGTGGTGGACCGCCAGCCAGAGGTGATGCATCGTGCCGACGGTGTCGGTGACCGCATCGATGGCCACTTCCTCCGGCTCGCGCATGTACCGGGCGACGAGGTGCGCGACGTCGCCGTCGAGGGTGGCCGAGAACAGCATGGTCTGGTGCTCGCCGGTGACCTTGCGGAGAATCCACTCGACCTGCGGGGTGAAGCCGTCGTCGGCCATGCGATCGGCCTCGTCGAGCACCACGATCTCGACGGCGTCGAGTTGCAGTTCGTTTTCCTTGAGCAGGTCGATGAGCCTGAGCGGTGTTGCCACGACGACGTCGACGCCGACCTTGAGGGCGTCGATCTGCTGCTGGCGCGACGCACCTCCGTACACGGCGAGCACCGAATGGCCGCTCGCGAGCGCCACTGGTGCGAGCACTTCCGACACCTGCAGTGCCAGCTCTCGGGTGGGCACGAGCACGAGGCCGCGAGGCCGGTAGGGCTCGCCCTCACCCTGCAGCCGGGCGAGCATTGGCACGCCGAAGGCGAGTGTCTTGCCCGAACCCGTCTTGGCGCGGCCGCACACATCGCGGCCGGTGAGCGCCACGGGAATGGCCTTTGTCTGGATCGCGAATGGCTCGGCGAAGCCGGCCGCCTGCAGCCCGAGGTCCACCTGGGCAGGGACACCGAGCTGTGCGAAGCCGGTGGGGACGTAGTCGTCCATCGTGAGGTGGAAGGTGGCCTGGGAGACCTTCGCATCGACGGCGCTGTGCTGTGAGTCGTGCTTGCGGGGGCCGCCCGACCGGCGACGCCTGCCGCCCGACGGGCGGTTGTTCTCTGACATGTCGGCTCTGAGGGTACCCCCGATGCGCCGGTACCGGCCGACACGCCGTCGGGCCCCGTGCCGCCGCCCTGCAACAATGCCGACCATGAAGGTCGCTCTCACCGTCAACGACTTCCTCAGCCGCGCCGAGCTCGTCTACCCCCATCGACTCGCTGTGGTCGACGAACCCGCACAGCCCGCCGCGTCGTGGGGCGCCATCGACTACGCCGAGATGGCCCGCCGCGCACGCGCCTACGCCGCTGGTCTCGATGCGCTCGGCATCCGCACCGGCGAGCGAGTCGCCATCGTCAGCCAGAACTCGGCCCGGCTGCTCACGATGCTCTTCGGCGTCAGCGGGTCGGGGCGGGTGCTCGTTCCGGTGAACTTCCGGCTCGTGGCAGAGGAAGTGCGCTACATCGTCGAGCATTGCGGAGCGCGCGTGCTGCTCGTCGACCCCGAGCTCGATGAAGCACTCCGCGACGTGCACTGCGAGCACCGTTTCGTGATCGGAGCCGAGAGTGACGCTGTGCTGATGCGCTACGACGTTGCTCCGCAGCCCTGGGCAGCTGACGAGGACGCCACGGCGACCATCAACTACACCAGCGGCACCACTGCCCGTCCGAAGGGCGTCCAGCTCACGCACCGCAACATCTGGCTCAATGCAACGGTCTTCGGATGGCAACTCGGCATCAACGACCGCGACGTGTACCTGCACACGCTGCCGCAGTTCCACTGCAACGGCTGGGGGGTGCTGTATGCAGCCAGCGGCATGGGTGCGTCGCACGTGATCCTCCGCAAGGTTGACGGCGCAGAGATCCTTCGGCGAATCGACGAGCATGGTGTCACCGTCCTCTGTGGCGCACCCGCCGTGGCAAACGCGATCCTCGATGCCGCACCGTCGTGGAACGGCGCTGTCCCGGGACGTGGCCGGGTGCGAATGGTCTGCGCCGGGGCACCGCCGCCAACGAAGACGATCGAGCGCGTCGAGACCGAACTCGGCTGGGAATTCATCCAGATCTACGGCCTCACCGAGACGACTCCCCTGCTCACCATGAACCGCGGCCGCGCCGAGTACGACTCGCTGAGTCCGGCAGAGCGCGCCGCCAAGCTCAGCAGGGCCGGCGCCCCTGCCCTCGGCGTCGACATCCGCATCAGTGCCGACGGCGAGGTGCTGGCGCGCGGCAACCACATCATGGACGGCTACTGGGAGCAGCCGCAGGCGACGTCAGACGCGGTCCGCCATGCCTCCGACGATCCCGACGGACCGCTCTGGTTCCACACCGGCGACGGCGGCATCCTCGATGACGAGCACCACGTCACCATCAGCGACCGCAAGAAGGACGTCATCATCTCCGGCGGCGAGAACGTCAGCTCGATCGAGGTCGAGGACGCGGTGTTCAGCCATCCGGAGGTGGCCGAGGTGGCCGTCATCGGCGTGCCCGACGAGAAATGGGGCGAGCTGGTCCTCGCCCTCGTCGTGCGGGCACCCGGCTCGCCGCTCACCGAGGACGACCTCATCGCCTACGTGAAGACGAAGCTCGCTGGGTACAAGTGCCCCAAGCGGATCGAGTTCCGCGACAGCCTCGCTCGTACCGCCACGGGCAAACTGCAGAAGTTCAAGTTGCGCGAGCCGTACTGGTCTGACCGGGCCCGCCAGGTCAACTGACGCCCGCGCCGCCTGCCGGATGCAGTTGCTGACCCTCGCGTGAGTCAGCCTGACCAACGCGTCAGGGTGCCTGTCTGATGAATCAGTGAGTAGCAGCAGTCGGCATGAGTGGTTACGGTGCGTTCGCTTTCGAGCCGGACCGGCCGGCCGGAAAGGACCCGACAACCCACTCCTCGTCTCGAAAGGGCGCTGCGATGACCACCTCCAACGTTGCTGGTGACCACATCCACCTCGCTGCCGACATGGCTGCCGACACCGACTGCTATCAGCAGGGCCGTAAGGGCATTGCCTACGCGTGGCACGAGCTGTATGCAGCAGCCCAGGCCGAGACGATCGAGCACGAGCTGTCGCTGCTCGCCCCCGAGTTCGCCGAATGACACAGTTGCCCGGGCGCGTCCTCGTGCTCGGGTGCGGCTCGGTGGCCCAGGCCACGGTGCCGCTCCTCGTCAGGGACCTCGGTCTCGAGCCAGGCCGAATCACCATCGTCGACTTCGTCGACAACCGTCACCGCGTTGCGTCGGCACTCGAGCAGGGTGTTCGGTATGAGTTCGGCCGCGTGACACGGGACAACCTCGACGAATTCCTCTCGGCCCGACTCGATGCGGGCGACCTGCTCCTCGATCTCGCCTGGAACATCGACAACCCCACGATCCTGCAGTGGTGCCGCGATCGTGGCGTGCGATACCTCAACACGAGCGTCGAGCTGTGGGACCCGTACGACGCCATGACGGAGACCGACCCTCTCGATCGCACCCTGTACGTGCGCCACATGGCGATCCGGCGAATGATCTCGTCGTGGTCTGACAACCGGGGCGCCACAGCCGTGGTCGAGCACGGTGCCAATCCCGGACTCGTCAGCCACTGGGCCAAGCAGGCCCTGACAGAGATCGCGACGGCGATGCTCTCTGACGGGCTGGCTGGTGGCAATGCCGCACGCCTCGAGGCTGCGCTCACCGGCGACGAGTACGCGGCGCTGGCCATGCTCACCGGCACGAAAGTGATCCACATCGCTGAGCGCGACACTCAGATCACCGACCGGCCCAAGCGCACCGACGAGTTCGTCAACACCTGGTCGGTCGAGGGCTTCTACGAGGAGGGCGTGGCGCCAGCGGAGATCGGCTGGGGCACCCACGAGCGCCAGCTCCCACCGAATGCGTTCGTGCACGCGGGCGAGGGGCCCTGCAACCAGATCTGCATCGCTCGGCCGGGCATGGAGACCTGGGTGCGGAGCTGGGTGCCGTGCGGTGAGATCCGTGGCATGGTGATCCGCCACGGCGAGGCCTTCACGATGTGCGAGGCGCTCACCGTGCACGACCCCGACGGCCGTGCCGTCTACCGGCCAACGGTCCACTACGCCTACCACCCGAGTGATGCGGCCATCAACAGCGTGCTCGAACTGCGGATGCGCGGATGGGAGATGCAATCAGCTCAGCGCATCATGAATGCCGAGATCGTGTCGGGTCGCGACGAGCTCGGCGTGCTCCTCATGGGGCACCCGTACCGCGCCTGGTGGACCGGCTCGCTGCTGAGCATCGACGAGGCGCGTTCGGTGCTCCCCGACCAGAGCGCGACCACGCTGCAGGTCGCCGGCAGCGTGGTGGGCGCCGTGTCATGGATGCTCGACAATCCGTCAGAGGGAGTGCGCGTCCCCGACGACCTCCCGTGGCGCGAGGTACTTCGTGTCGCCAGCCGGTATCTGGGAACCCTGCACTCAGGGCGGGCTGACTGGGATCCGGTGAGCAGCCGGCGCGACCTCTTCGCCCGGTTCAGCGACGAGGCTGCCCACGTCGACCACGACGATCCCTGGCAGTTCACCAACTTCCTCGTCCGCTGACCGCCGGGCACGTTGACATTCGGCCCCTCCAGCGGCAGACTCGAGGGGTCATGAACCGCTGCGGCCTGCTCCTTCTCCTTATGTAGGGCGACAGGCACATACCCCTGCTCGCCCGCAGCCCCCGCCGGACGGCAGGGGCTTCTTTGTTTTTCCGGCCGGCACCGGCGCAGCCGCTCCGGCACCGTCCTTACGACCACCGCCCATCGACCCGCCACCACCGGCACACGAACGAAAGCGCACACCATGGCAGCCACGCCCGCCCGCCCCGCCACGATGCCCTTCCAGAAGTACGAGCGGTATGTCCCGCTCGTGCTCGCCGACCGCACCTGGCCGAACAGGATCCACGAGGCCGCTCCGATCTGGTGCAGCGTCGACCTCCGCGACGGCAACCAGGCGCTCATCGACCCGATGGACCCGCAGCGCAAGCGGCGCATGTTCGACACGCTCGTCAAGATGGGCTTCAAGGAGATCGAGATCGGCTTCCCATCGGCGAGCCAGCCCGACTTCGACTTCTGCCGGCAGCTGGTCGACGAGGACCTCATCCCCGACGATGTCACGGTGCAGGTGCTCGTGCAGTGCCGCCAGGAGCTCATCGAGCGAACCTACGAAGCCATCGCCGGCATGCCCCGGGCAATCGTCCACTTCTACAACTCGACCAATCCCCTCCAGCGCGAGGTGGTGTTCGGCCTCGACCGGGCGGGCATCGTCGACATCGCCGTCAACGGAGCCCGGCTGTGTCGCAAGCTCGAGGAGACCGTGCCCGGCACGAAGGTGCGGTACGAGTACTCGCCCGAGAGCTTCACGCTCACCGAGCCGGAGTTCGCGCTCGAGGTGTGCCACGCCGTCATGGACGTGATGGAGCCATCCCCTGAGCGGCCGCTCATCCTCAACCTTCCGGCCACGGTCGAGTGCTACACGCCGAACGTGTACGCCGATGTCATCGAGTGGTTCTGCCGCAACGTCCGCAGCCGCGACAGCGTCATCGTCAGCCTCCACCCCCACAACGACCGCGGCACCGCCACCGCAGCCGCCGAGCTCGCCATGCTCGCCGGCGCCGACCGGGTAGAGGGAACGCTCTTCGGCAACGGCGAGCGCACCGGCAACGTCGACGTCGTCAACCTCGCCATCAACCTGATGGTGAACGGCGTCGATCCACAGCTCGACGTCAGCGACATCGACGCTCTGCGCCGGGTTGCCGAGTACTGCAATCGGCTCCCGGTCGGTCCCCGCCACCCGTGGGTGGGCGACCTCGTGTACACGGCGTTCAGCGGCAGTCACCAGGACGCCATCAAGAAGGGATTCGATGCGCTCGCCCGGAAGGCCGACGCCAACGGCGGCGACTATCCGACCTGGGGCGTGCCGTACCTCCCGCTCGACCCGAAGCACCTCGGGCGCACCTACGAGGCAGTCATCCGCGTCAACAGCCAGAGTGGCAAGGGTGGCGTTGCCTACGTGATGAAGACCGAGCACGGCTTCGACCTGCCACGGCGGCTGCAGATCGAGTTCTCCAAGAGCATCCAGCACATCACGGAGGATCTCGGCACCGAGATCACGCCGACCGCGATGTGGGATGCCTTCACTACGACATACCTGCCGGAGGCACCCCGCTTCGTGCTGAGCAGCCACGAGCTTCGCAGCGATTCGGCATCGGGCCGCACCACCATCACCGCCCAGCTCGTGGTCGACGGGGTCGCCGTCACCATCTCGGGTGAGGGAAACGGGCCGATCGACGCCTTCGTGCATGCCCTTCGCCAGGGGATCGGCAGCACGATCGACCTCCTCGACTATGCCGAGCACGCGATGGGCAAGGGCAGCGAGGCGACCGCCGTCGCCTATGTCGAGACGAGCGCCGCGTCGGGCGAGGTGAGGTGGGGCGTCGGCACCGACCCCAGCACCGTGACGGCTGCACTCCGCGCCGTGCTGCATGCCCACGAGCGGCACGCATCCTGACACTGCCGGCGACCGCAGGCCTCTGTGCGGTGTCGGCTACCGTCAACTCCGACTTCCGCCCACCAGGAGGGTACGACGATGAAGGTCAGTGTCGATTACGACGTCTGCGCGAGCACAGGCGCCTGCATGCAGGTCTGCCCCGAGGTGTTCGAGGTGCGCAGTGACGGCTTTCTCTACGTGTTGCAGGAAGAGCCCGGCGAGGAACTACGCGACAAGGTCATGACTGCTGCCGACCTGTGCCCCACCGCCGCAATCACCGTCACCGACTGACTCGACGATGCCGATGCACGAGTTGCTCGAGGCTGCATGGCGCCGCGCCGACTCGACGCTGTGCGTCGGACTCGATCCCGACCCGTCGCGATTTCCCAGCGCAGTCGGAAGATCGGTGCTCGACTTCTGCACGGCGATCGTCGATGCCACCGCCGATCTCGTCTGCGCATTCAAGCCGCAGATTGCGTACTTCTCAGCCCTCGGGGCCGAGCGCGAGCTCGAGCAAGTCTGCGCCCACATCCGCGACCGCCATCCCGAGGTCGTGCTGGTGCTCGATGCGAAGCGCGGCGACATCGGCAGCACCGCCGAGCAGTACGCCCGCGAGGCCTTCGACCGCTACGGCGCACACGCCGTCACCGTGAACCCATACATGGGCGGCGACACCATCGAGCCGTTCCTCCGCCATCCCGGCGGTGGTGTGTTCGTGCTGTGCCGGACGAGCAACGCAGGCAGCGGCGATTTCCAGTCGCTCGATGTCGGCGGCGAGCCGCTCTTCGAGAGGGTGGCGCGTCGCGTGCTCGAGTGGAACACCGTCGGCGACTGCGGACTCGTAGTCGGGGCCACCTACCCCGACGAGCTGCGCAGGGTGCGCAGCCTCGTCGGATCGCTGCCGCTGCTCGTGCCCGGCGTCGGCGCGCAGGGCGGCGACATCGACGCAACGGTGGCAGCGGGTGCCGCTGCCGATGGGTACGGCATGGTGGTGAACTCGTCGAGGGCGGTCCTGTACGCCTCTGACGGCCCTGACTTCGCCGAGGCCGCGCGGGCCGAGGCCATGCGGACTCGCGACGCATTGCGTGCCGCACGCCGCTGACGCCGGCCGGATCAGCACTCGAGGCGAACCACCGACAGCATTCCGGGCGCACGGCGGAGCGACGTGAGCACGTCGTCCGGCACCAGCTCGGTGGGTGCGATGAGCATTGTCGCCGTGCCGGGCTCAGCGGTGCGGCCGACGTCCATGTCGGCGATGTTCACGCCGGCGTCACCCAGAATCGTGCCGACGATGCCGATCATTCCCGGCCGGTCATCGTTCTTCACCATCAGCATGTGCTCCGCTGGCGGCACGTCAAAGCGGTGGTCGTCGATGGCCATGATGCGCTGCTCGGCGCGGCGGCCCACCACTGTGCCACTCACCGAGTGGCCGCCTCCCCGCAGTGTCAGCAGGTTGACGTAGTCCGGCGACGTGCTGCTACGCGACTCACGCACGTCGATGCCCTTCGACTGGGCCAGCTGTCGGGCATTCACGTACGACACCGGCTCGTCGCTGATGGCGTCGAAGAAGCCCTTCAGCGCTGCCAGGGCGAGGATCCGCGTGTCGCTCGCTGCGATGTCGCCTTCGGCAAGCACCTCGATCGAATCTGGTGAACCGCCAACGAGCGAGGCGAACAGTCGGCCGAGTCGTTCAGCGAGCGGCAGGAACGGCCGGAGTGAGTCGCTGGCCTCTGCTGCGTCGATGTTGACGGCGAATGGCACGAACTCGCCCGCCAGTGCCAGCAGCACCATGTCGGCGATCGTCTCGCCAGCCTTGTCCTGCGCTTCGCGGGTGCTTGCCCCGAGGTGGGGTGTGACGACGACACTGTCGAGTCCGAACAGCGGCGACTCAGTCGTGGGCTCAGTGTCGAAGACGTCGAGCGCTGCACCGGCAATGATGCCGCCGCGGATGCAATCAGCCAAGGCCGTTTCGTCGACAATGCCGCCGCGGGCCACGTTGACGATACGCAGCGTGGGCTTCGCCTTCAGCAGGAGGTCGCGGCCAATCAGGCCGGCGGTCTCGTTCGTCTTCGGCAGGTGCACGGTGAGGAAGTCGGCCTCGGCAACCGCCTGATCGAGCGGCATCAGCTCGACGCCGAGCTGTCGGGCACGGTCGCCAGCGACGTAGGGGTCGTGCCCGACGAGCCGCATCCCGAAGGCTCGGGCGCGGTCGGCAACGAGCTTGCCGATACGGCCGAGGCCGATGATGGCGAGGGTCTTGTCGGCCAGCTCCACGCCCTCCCAGCGGTTCCGCTCCCACCGTCCTGCAACGAGGGCGGCGTGCGCCTGGGGCACATTCCGGGCCTGCGCGAGCAGCAGCGCCATCGTGTGCTCGGCGGCCGAGACGATGTTGCTCTGCGGCGCATTGACCACCATGACGCCCCGTCGCGTCGCCGCCACCACGTCGACGTTGTCGAGGCCGATGCCCGCCCGGCCGACGACGGCGAGCCGCGGCGCCGACTCGATGAGCGATGCCGTCACCTGCGTGGCCGAGCGGACGATGAGCGCCTCCATGTCGGCAAGGTCCGATTGCTCGACGCCCGTTGTCGGCGATCCGGCCGGCATGGTGCGAACCTCGTGCCCGGCTCTGCGCAGGCGGGCCACGGCGCTCTCAGCGATGGGTTCGGCGACCACGATGACGGCCATGCACCTATCGTTACCGTCAATCGAACGGTTTCGAGTCCCACCGCCATCAGCCACAGGCAACCGCAGGTGTTTCTAGACTCGCAGCGATGCACGCCGAGCGACCCGAGCTCGAGGCCTGGTTCATCAGGCGCGGCGTCCCGCACTTCATCGAGCCCTACGTGGCGCGCCACGACATCTGGACCCGAGCGGTGCCGGTGCTCGTGGTGGCGTACCTGGCGGGCGGCCTGTACGGGCTCGATCTCGCCGCATGGAGCATCGGCCGCAACGTCGCAGCCGCCGGCGTGGTGCTGCTGATCCTCCTGGTCAGCTGGGTCGTCACCAATGTCGTCCGCCGTCGCCCGGCGCTCTCCCGTCCGCGGCACATCGGCGTCCCCGAGCTCGCCGTCTTCCTGATCGGGCCAACCCTTCCATCGATCGCGTTTCGCCAGTGGACCGACGCCGTGCAGGCGCTGGCCGAGGGCGTCGTGGTGCTGAGCGTCATCTACGTCTCCACCAGCTACGGGGTCGTGCCGCTCGTGCGATGGGCCGGCTCGCAGCTGCTCGGCCAGGTGTCCACCGTTGGCAGGATGCTGGCAAGGGCGCTCCCGCTGCTGCTGCTCTTCACGACCTTCCTGTTCATCAATGCCGAGGTGTGGCAGGTGGCCGGATCGCTCGACGGCCCTGCGTACGTGATCGTGCTGTCGATGTTCTTCGTGCTCGGCAGCATCTTCGTGCTGTCGCGGGTGCCGGCATCGATCCGCGCCGTCAACGACTTCGACGACTGGGGTGAGGTGGACCGCCTCGTCGAGGGAACGCCAGCCGCCGACATCACGCTGCCGGTCCACGGCGATCCGAGCGAGATTCCCCTCAGTCTTCGCCAGCAGCTGAACATCGGGCTCGTCAGCCTCTTCAGCCAGGCCATCGTCATCACTGTCGTCGCCGTCAGCCTGTTCGCTTTCTTCCTCGTGTTCGGCTTCCTCGCCGTGCCCGAGTCCACCATCGGCTCGTGGACGCAGGCCGAGGTCGGCGTGCTGCTGCAGACCTCCCTCGGCGGCCGAGACCTCGTCGTCAGCGAGCAGCTGCTCCGCGTCGCCGCATTCCTCGGGGCGTTCAGCGGCATGTACTTCACGGTCATCATCACCACCGACGCGACCTACCGCACCGAATTCGGCCAGGATGCGGTTCCCGAGATCCGCCAGGCGCTGGCGGTACGGCTCGCCTACCGGTTCGCTGCCGCGCAGCGCTGACCCACCGAATACAGTCCCGCAGCATGACGTACCAGTTCCTTTCCGACGAGTGGATGTCGGCTGCACGCGAGATCCGCCAGAAGTACGCCGATGTCGCCGCCAAGGTGGCCACGCCGATCAGGATGAATCAAGTCATCACCGACGTTCCCTTCGGCGACGGCACGGTGCGCGCCTTCGTCGACACCACCTCCGGCGACGTCGTCATGGACCTCGGCGAACTCGACAGCCCCGACCTCACGCTCACCACCGACTGGGACACTGCGCGCAAGCTGTTCGTCGAGCAGGATCAGGCGGCGAGCATGCAGGCGTTCATGGCCGGCAAGATCAAGGTGCAGGGCGACATGATGAAGATGATGGCCATGCAGACCTCGATGCCCTCCGACGAGATTGCCAAGCAGATCGCGGCGGAGATCAAGGCCATCACCGCCTGAGCGGCGACGACAGCGCGCACAACACGCTGCCGCGTCGCGACTCAGTCGGTCTCGAAGAACAGGTCGACGGTCGATCCCCGCGGCACCATGTCGCCGGGGTTGGCGAGGACGTTGGCGATCGACGCATACGACAGCGGCAACAGCGTGTTGCCCTCGACCTTGCCGACCTTGAACCCGGCGTCGGCAAGCACTCTGATGATGGTCTCGCCATCGAGATCGGTGAGGTTCGGGAACTCGACGAGGTCGGGACCCTTCGACAGCTGCACCTTCACCACTGCGCCGACCTCGAGCTCGACGGCGGCCGCCGGATCCTGCACGACGACCGACCCGGCGGGTATGTCGTTGCTGAACACCGGCTCGCCCACCTCCAGCACGAGGCCGAGCGCAACGAGTCGGGCACGGGCAGCTGCCTCGGTGAGGCCGGTGAGATCGGGAACGGCACGCGGAGCCTTGCCCGCCGACACCGTGATCACGACCCGCGTGCCCTTCAGCACTGAGTCGCCTGCCTTCAGCGCCGGCGAGCCCGGCACCGTCCACGACACGACTCGTCCGGCTGCGACGACTTCGCTGAACGCCGGATCGCCGACCTCGGCCTCGAGGCCGAGCGCCTCGAGCTGGGCGATGGCCTCAGCCTCCTCGAGGCCGGTCACTTCGGGCAGCACCTGCGGCTTGGGACCGATGCTGACGTAGAGCAGGATGGTCGAACCCTCGGCTGCCTGCTCGCCGACGGCGGGATCGGTCTTCACGGCAGCGCCGACTGGCACCACGTCGTCGGGCACCTCCACCTGCTGTACCTCGAATGCGGCGAGCAGGTTCAGTGCCGCTGCGGCCTCAATGCCCTGCACGTCGGGCACGGTGATTCGATTCGGCCGCGACGCGAACCAGCCGATTGCGCCCACGAGGAGTGCCAGCACCGCCACGCCGATGATGAGCCCGCGCCGGCCGCCAGGAGTGGTCCACCATCCGGGCGGGTCGATCTCGTCGACCGGCACTGCAGTGATCACCTGCGTCGCCGTCTGCATCTGGCGCGTTGCCGGTAGCGCCTGGGTTGCAGGGCCACCCCCCGGACGCGAGCGACGGATCGGCCCCGACGGATCGCCGGCCTGGGGCACCACGGCGCGCATCTCGCTCGTCGGCAGGCCTGCGTCACCAGGCGAACGGCGCAGCGGGCCGGTGGGCTCGGTGGGATCGTCGGGCCGGCTCGGATCGGGTGCCGGCTCAGCGGCGAGGATCGGCAGCGGCATCGGCCGCGGCAGTCGCGGTGCGGCCTGAACCAGTTCGCGGCCGAACTCGGACGCCGTCGAGCGCTCGGCGGGCGATGGCCGGCCGGCCTTCTCGAGCACCGAGGCGAGGGCACCGAAGTCGGCTGACACTGGCAGCAGCCGATCTACTCGGTTGGCGAGCGTGGCCACCGCCGAGTCGCCGACGAACGGCACGGTGCCGGTCATCGACTCGACGAGCGTGAGGCACAGGGAGTAGACGTCGCCAGCTGCCACGGCATCGCCGCCGACGGCGCGCTCGGGAGCCATGTACTTGGCGGCGTCGTTGCTGAGCGTCTCGATCCCCCCGGTGGCATCGGTGAGCAGCGCAGTGATGCCGACGTCGACGAGGCGCAGGCGGCGATCCTCGCCGAATGCGATGGTCGACGGCCTGACATCGCCGTGCACGATGCCGGCGCGGTGCAGGGCGTCGAGCGCCTTGCACGAGTCGAGGCCCACGAGCAGCGCCTGCGACGGCGTCAGTGTGCGGCCACGGTCGAGTGCGTCGCCCAGCGTGCCGCCGTCGAGCTGCTCGGAGACGACGTAGAGCACCTGCCGACCGCGCCAGTCGGCGGCTCCCCAGTCGAAGACCGACGCCAGGTGCGGATGGTGCAGGCCAGACAGGGCCTGCATGAGTCCGCGGAATCGCTGGCGCACCTCGGGGCGGGCGCTCAACTCGGGATGCAGCATGCGCACCACGACGGGGCGCTGCAACTGCTCGTCGACCGCCTCGTGCACGGCCGCCTCGGCGGCCCGGCCCCGGCGCTGGCCCATCCGGTAGCGATCCGCAAGGAGGGGCCGCGGGGCACCCGGGCGCGGGCTACCGCCCGACGGGGAGGGTGCCATGTCGACCATCTGTCAAAAGTTACCTGCCGACGGGCACAGGGAGGCGCCTCGGACGGGACCCCCCGCTGACCATGCGATCCCTGCGCCGGTCGGCGAGACTGCGCCCATGCGACGGATCAAGTGGCAGCAACTGCTCGTCAGCCTCGTCATTGCGACCTGCGTCGTGGCAATCGGCTATGCGATCTCGCTGGCGGTCACCGGCCGCGAGGGCCAGGGGCTCCCCGCCTCGATCGAGTCCGTCGACCCAGTGCGCGGCGCCCGGCAGGTGCCGGCCCAGACGGCGATCGTGGTCGATCTCGAGGTCGGCTACACGGGCGTGCTGATCATCGACGGCCTCGAGCTCGAAACGGTACGCGTCGATGAGGTCGACAGCGCCACGCCTGGCCAGCAGGTTTCCCTGCCTCCCACCACCCTGTACGAGCCCGGCAATGCCACGCTCACGTTCAACCCGAGCGAGAACGCACCGATCACGGCCTTCGAACAGGGCGTGCACGTCGTGACGCTCGTGTACTGGTCGCTGGTCGAGGGACGCGGCGCAGCGCGCAGTTTCACCTGGACGTTCGAGGTCTTCTGACCGGGGCTGCCCTCAGCCCGGAAGTTCGCCCGTCGCGAGGAGCTGCTCGAACCCTGCCTCGTCGAGCACGGGGATTCCGAGGTCGGCGGCCTTGGTGAGCTTGCTCGCCCCGGGCTCGGCACCCACCACCACGGCGAATGTCTTCGCGCTGACGCTGCCGGGGCTCTTGCCGCCGCGGTCCTTGATCGCCGCCTCGGCCTCCTCGCGCGAGTAGCCGGCGAGCGTTCCCGTGACCACGACTGCCTTGCCAGCGAGCACCTGGGCAACCGTTGACGTCTCGACCCGGCCGAAGTCGACGCCGGCGACGCGGAGCTTCTCGATCATCTCGCGGTGCTGCGGCTGGGCGAACCACCGGGCGATCGAGGCGGCGATGATCGGCCCCACGCCATCGGTGGCGGCAAGGTCGGCCTCTGTGGCGTCCATGACAGCGTCGAGGGAACCGAACCGACGTGCGATTGTCTCGCTGGCGGCAGGCCCGAGTCCCTTCACGCCGAGCGCGGTGAGCACCTTTTGCAACGGACGCGATTTCGAGGACTCGATGGCAGCAAGAAGATTGTCGGCCTTCGTCGCTCCCCACTTGTCGAGCGTCATCAGCTGCTCGCGCGTGAGCGAGTAGATGTCGGCTGGGTCGGTGACCAGGCCGGCGTCGCTGAGCTGGAACACCGTCTGCTCACCGAGGCCTTCGATGTCCATTGCGCCGCGCGAGCCGAAGTAGATGATGCGCTGATCGCGCTGGAACGGGCACGACTGTTCGACGCAGCGCGTGTCGGCCTCGCCCTCGGACCTGACGAGCTCGGTGCCGAGCGGGCATGGGCACACGGCGGGGAATTGCCATGGCTCGCAGCCATCGGGCCGCAGCGACAGCACTGGGCCGACGACCTCGGGAATGACGTCGCCGGCCTTGCGGACGACCACGGTGTCACCGGGGCGCACGTCCTTTGCGCGCACCTGGTCCTCGTTGTGCAGCGTGGCCATCGAGACCGTCGAACCGCCGACGAATACCGGCTCGAGGACCGCGAACGGGGTGGTGCGGCCGGTGCGGCCCACCGACACCTGGATGTCGCGCAGGATCGTGGTGCGCTCCTCCGGCGGGAACTTGAAGGCGACCGCCCACCGCGGCGCTCGGGAGGTGAATCCGAGCGTCTCGCGCTGCGCGAGGTCGTCGACCTTCACGACGGCACCGTCGATCTCGTAGGCGAGGTCGTGGCGTCGCTCCTGCCAGTGGCTGCAGAACGCATAGACCCCATCGAGGTCGCCGACGACGCGAATCTCGGGGTTGACCGGGAATCCGAGGCCGGCGAGGAAGTCGAGCGTCTCGTGATGGCCTGCGAACTCGGGGCCGCCCACCACTTCGCCCAACTGATAGGCCCAGAACGCCAGTTCGCGCTGTGCCGTGACTGCCGGGTCCTTCTGGCGCAGGCTGCCGGCGCCGGCGTTGCGCGGGTTCACCGGCACCGGCTCGGGCTTGCGGCCAGCCGCCACTCTGGCGGCATTCTCGGACTGCTTGGCGGCACGGAGCCGCTCGAATGACTCGATCGGCATGTACACCTCGCCGCGCACCTCGAGCACTGGCGGCGCCCCGACGAGCTCCTTGGGCACCGCCGCGATCGTCGCGACGTTGGCGGTGACATCTTCGCCCACCCGTCCGTCGCCGCGCGTGGCTGCCTGGACGAAGCGTCCGCCCTCGTAGCGCAGGCTCATGGCGAGTCCATCGATTTTCAGCTCGCACACAAACCGCACCGCTGCGCCGTTGAGGCCGCGCTGCACGCGGTCGCCCCAGGCGTGGAGCTCGTCGACGTCCATCGCGTTGTCGAGACTCATCATCGGCACCCGATGTGCGACTGGCGAGAACGCCTCCGCCAGCGCACCTGCACCAACGAGTGAGAGCGGACTGTCGCCGTCGGCGAGATCGGGGTGCTGCTCTTCGAGCACCCGCAGCGCCCGGACGAGCTCGTCGTACTCGGCGTCGGAGATCTCGGGCGCGTCGTGCGCGTAGTAGCGCTCGTTGTGGTAGCGGATCTGGGCGCGCAGGTGGGCGATCTGCTGCTCGATGCCGGACGCTGCGCTCATGCGCACCAACCTAGGCCGCACGTGCGCGCCGGTTGCACGCCGGACTCACTCGGCACCCACTCGGCGAGCCGCCCCTCAGGCGCCGGGCCGCCAGTGGGATCCGCCGCCACCGTGGCGAGCGCGCCGGCCCACCTCTGCTGCGACGCACAGGACACGTTCTGCGACGCCGGCGCTGTGGGCCGCCAGACCGCACGACGGTGTGATGAGCGCCTGCCGCCGCACCAGGTCGAGGTCGGCGCCGCGCTCGGCCATCTGGCACCAGAGGTCGTTGAGATTGTGCCATGCACGCTCGGCACTCGCCGCAATCGGCCCGGACGTGGGCACTGCTCCCCATGCGATCCGCCCGCCGCGTTCCATGAACCGCACGAGGTGGCCGACTGCATCGAGCACGCTGCGGTGCACCGGCACCGAGATGAGGCCCGGACCGGCGTCGATCTGCGACGGCAGGTCGGCGACACCGCAGATATGCAGTCCGACGAGTGCCCGCGACTCGATTGCCGACAGCGCACCCGACACCAGGTCGATGGCGACGTCGGGAGCAAGCGCGAAGCCGGGGTCCATGAGGTCGGCGAGCGCAGGCTCTTCGAGTACCACCACCTGCCCTGCATCTGGGAGCGCCGCAGCGACCTCGTCGACGAGATGCTGCAGTCGGGCGCGCACGCAACGCATCGCCGACTCGAAGGCGAGGCTGGCCGGCAGACCCGCCCGCACGAGTGCCAGCCCGAACGACACCGGGCCGACGAACTGCCACTTCACCACCTCGAGACCGGGTCGCAGGCGCGGCGCCTCGGCGAGGAAGGTGCGGAAGCCGAGGAAGGCGTCGTGCTGCAGGTCGGTGCTGATCGGTGCCAGTGGGTCGACCCGGATCGGGTCGATCGAGATGCTGCCGTACTGGCCGACTGTGATGCCGCGCATTCCCACCATCGCCTGGGCGACAGATCCCTCGGCAGGACTGCGCCGGGGCAGCGACGGGATGGCCGGCACGTCCATCTGCGTCAACGACACCCGCGCCGCTTCGACGGCATCGCGGTGCGGCAGGCCACCGATGGCAGTGACGGTGCTGCTGTCGAGTTGAACGGTCGTCCTCACGGCGGTCCCCTGCCCTCCGATCACTGCTCGAGCGCCCGTGGCAGTGGTCTGGCGGTTCAAGCGGCGATTGTCGCACCGTCCACCGCTGCCGGGCCGTACTGAGCGTCACACTCGTCGCGCAGCCCGGCGCCGTTGCCGACGCCCCCGACGCCAGCCATGCTGGGCGGATGGCCGACACCACCCCGCCCCCGACGCCGGCCGATCGATCGCTCACCGCCCCGCTGTGGGCCGCCCGCATCCTCTGGACGGCCACCGGCATCGTCCTCGCCCTTGCCGTGGACCGCACCGAGGGAATGGCGGCAAGCGGTGCGCTCATGGCGGCGTGGTGGACGGTGGTGGCCGGCGTGCTGGTCGCGCTCGTGGTGCCGGGATGTCTCGGCCTCACACTGGTGCGGTTCGCCGTGCCCGGCTCGGTGCCGGCGGCGGTGCTCCTCGTGGCGGCAACCGCATCTGACGATGCCGTGTCGATGGCGCTCAGCGCCGGCGGCGCGGTGCTCGTCGTCGCCATGTCCGCCCTCGTGCTGTGGTCGGGCTTCGGAGAGGCAATGGTGCAGGGCTCGGCCTACGGACACGAGCGGCGCCTGCCGCTTCGTCCCCCGGTCGCGCACACCGTGGCGATCATTGCATCGTGGTGCATCTGGACGACGGTGGCCACGCTCGCCGTTGCGGCGGCAGCCGACGACCGGCCCGCAGTAGCGGCAGGGCTCGCCGCTGCTGGCATCGGCGGTGGCGCCGTGCTGGTGCGCAGCATCCACCGGTTCTCGCGTCGATGGCTCGTCCTGGTGCCGGCGGGCCTCGTCGTCCACGACCACGTGGTGCTCGGCGAGACGCTGATGGTGCCGCGCCAGTCCGTTGCATCGGCCCGGCTGGCGCCGGCCGGAACCGAGGCCCTCGACCTCACGGGCCCGGCGGCGGGGTTCGCCATCGAGGTTGCCGTGCGGTCTGCGGCCACGGTGCTGCTCGCCGCCGACCGACTGCATCCGCGCGGTGTTGCCGTGCACGCCACGGCGTTCCTCGTCGCTCCCAGCCGACCAGGGCGTGCGCTGCGTGCCGCCGCCGCGCACCGGCTGCCCGTCGGCTGACAGCGGCCCGAGCCGCAGCTCAGACGGCGATGCCGCCGCCCATCACGAGCCGGTCACTGCGGTCGTACACCACCATTGTCTGGCCGGGCGACACGACGCGCTGCGGCTCGAGCCACCGCACCTCGGCCTCAGAGCCAGCGTCGTCGTAGTGCAGCGTCGCTGCATGCGCAGTGCCGTGTGCGCTGCACTGCACGCGGACCTCGCCGTTCACAGGGGCCGATGACCAGACCACCGACGCCATGCGCTGCGACTGGCGCATCAGCCGCTCGGGGCCGCCGACGCGCACCTCTGCTGCGGCGTGGTCGATCCCGACCACGTAGCGCTTCGGGCCTCCACCGGGGAGTCCGAGGCCCCGTCGCTGTCCCAGCGTCACCAGCTCGAGCGCTGCCGCACTTCCGAGTGCAGCACCGTCGTCGGCGTCGACCACCGTGGCGCTCCGGAAGGGAATCCGCTCTCCGAGGAAGGCCGCCCTGCCGCCCTGGTCGGTAATGAAGCAGACGTCCTGGCTGTCGGGTTTCGCCGCGGTGCGAAGGCCGAGCGCCGCCGCCCGGTCGCGGACCTGGCCCTTGGTGAGGTGGCCGATCGGGAACAGGGTCCGCCGCAGCTC
>JBJOMQ010000007.1:0-29005 GCA_046052275.1 Actinomycetota bacterium
GTGGTGCGGCGACCGTGGTGCCGTGGCGGCCGATGGCCATGCCGGTGACATCGGCGCCCGCTGACACGGGTACCGATACCGAGCGCGACGAGCACGTCGACACCGACAAGCCATGGATCGTGCTGGTGTGGAACGACCCGATCAACCTGATGAGCTACGTCACGTTCGTGTTCCAGAAGCTGTTCGGGTACAGCCTCGAGAAGGCGACGGCGCTGATGCTCGACGTGCACCACAAGGGCCGTGCTGTCGTCAGCAATGGCACTCGCGAGAAGGCAGAGATCGACGTGTTCCGCCTCCATGAGGCTGGCCTCTGGGCGACGATGCAGCGCGACGAGTAGGGCTTGCGCTGCCCCGGCGCGCCGGTGCCCCGGCTCTCGCCGGGGCACCGAGACGTCGGGTCATCGTTCGCAGCATCTCGCTGCCGCAACGATCAGGCGATCGCAGCACCGGCCTTCTTTGCCGCCGCAGCATGGACGAAGCCCGCGATCGACAGCACCACCATCAGCGCCGCCGCCAGATAGCAGACAAGCGCAGCCACTGCGGCACGATCTCCGAAGATGCTGAAGCCATACGTGGTGAGCAGCAGCCCGCGCAATGTCTCGCCCTTGAACATCGTCTCGCGCAAGCCCGATGCGGCGTCGACCTCTGCCTGCGCCGCGTCGATCGCGGCTTGGTCGGTGCCCGCCTGCGCAGCCTCGAGATCAGCCGACAGGCCGCGCACGATGCCGCCGAGCGTCGCGTAGGTGGCGTCGGCATAGCCGGCATCCTCTGCGCTGTGCATCATGTGCGTCTTGATGTAGTAGTTGGCGTAGCACTCGGCTTTGTCGCCGCTGTCGAGTGCCGACCCGATGTACTCGTTCAGGCAGTCGCTTCCGGCCACGTCGGTCTCGCCTCGGGTGTACTCGTCGGGGAACGAGATCTGTTGCTCGAGCAGCTGGTCGCGCACATAGTCGTCTGCGAACGAGGCCTGGCTGCTGAGGACGAGCCCGAGCACCAGCAGGGCTGCTGCGATGAGCAGGCCGCCGGCACTGAAGGCCACGTCGAGGGTGCGTCGCTTCATGGTTGGTGATTCCTCCCTGACAGGCTCCGTGTCCTGTCGACACCAACGGTGCGCCCCACGCGGCTCGTGCAGGCAGGGACCAACGTCCCCGTCAGGTGGGACCTTGGCGCAGTGAGCCGGGGACCGAGACCCCTGCGGCCGAGGAACTGGCGAGCCGATACCGCCCGACCAGCCCCGGCTAGGCCGAGACCGGTTCGGTGGCGCCGAGGCGACCGTCGACGATGTGCACGACACGGTCGGCAAAATGCGTCATCCGCGTGTCGTGGGTGACGATCACCGATGCGGTCGAGCGGGCCTTCATCTCCGAGCGGATGAGCGCCATCACCTGCTCGCCGAGCGATGTGTCGAGCGCCGAGGTGGGCTCGTCGAACAGCACGAGCGCAGGGTTGTTGAACAGCGCCCTGCCGATGGCCACGCGCTGGCGCTCGCCGCCGGACAGCTGCGACGGAAGGTTGCGGGTTCGGTGCGAGAGGCCGAGCTCGCCGAGCAACTGGCGGGCACGCTCCTTTGCTGCCTTGCCGCCGCGCCCGCCGCCGATCTCGTCGACCACCAGCAGGTTCTCCTCGGCGGTGAGGAACGGCACGAGATTCACCGACTGGAACACGAACCCCACCGACGAGCGGCGGAACTCGGTGAGCTCACGCGGTGAGTGGCCCGAGATGTCGGTGCCGCCCACCACCACGCTGCCCTCGGTGGGAGTCAGCAAGCCGCCGGCGATCGACAGGAGCGTCGTCTTGCCTGAACCCGATGGGCCGAGTAGCGCGACGATCTCGCCCGGTCCCACCTGCAGGGTGGCGTGGTCGAGGGCGACGATCTCGTCCTCGCCGCTGCGGTACACCTTGCGCACGTCGCGCATGTCGAGCACGGTCATCGCCGAACCTCCGAGTCGAGGGCATGGGTGGAAGTGAGCACAGTCATGACGCCGTGCCGATCGCAGAGGCAGGGTCGACGCGGGTAACGCGTCGCAGCGAGATCGCGCTGCCGAGCACCGACGCCACGAGCAGGCCGACGAAGGTAGAGGCGAATCTGCCAGAGGTGAGCTGCAGCGGCACGTCGGGCGGCAGTCCGGCGACGGCGCCGAATGCCAGTGCAGCACCGATCACGTACGCGATCACGGTGACAGCCGTGGCCTGCACGACAATGCCGGCGAACAGCCGTCGGTCGGAGGCACCGATGGCCTTCAGCACGCCGTACAGCGAGAGTCGCTCGATCGTGAGCAGGCTGAAGAACAGCCCCACCACCGAGAGCACCACCACGAGCGTCGAGTAGATGATCTGGTTGAAGGTCGACTCCTGCTGGCGCACGCCCGGGAGGGCGTACACGGCGTCATCGACACTCAGCGAGCTGGTCGCGCCGGCGGTCGCCGCGTCAATCGCCTCCGGCGACACGCCATCACCCTGCACCACGAGCGCCTGCACCACGTCGTCGCCCACCGCCGCATCAGGCCGGTTGGCGTTCTGCACGGCCCGCCACGTCTCGAGGCTCACCCAGATCGTCGACTGCAGCAGATAGGCGGTGTCGTCGACGAATCCGGTGATCTCGATGGGGCTCTGCGCGGGCCCGACGAGCAGCGTGTCGCCCACGTCGGCACCGGCGTCGCGCAGTCGAGCATCAGCGATGCCAGAGCCGACAGCCGGGGGTGCCGGCACACCAGCGGGCGGCAGCTCGTAGCCGGCCACTGCCACGTCGGCCAGGTCGTCGCTGCCGGGCACGACGGCGCCGAGCAGCACGAACCCGAGCCCGCCCGCAGCCTCGACACCGTCGACTCCCTCCACCTGAGCGCGCACATCGGCCTCGATACGGCTGCGCAGGAACGAGTCGCGCGCTGTCGACGAGAACACGATTGCGTCAGCCTGCTGGGCGCGGATGGCGCCCGTGGATCCGAGGAACAATCCGTCGAGCAGTCCGCCCAGGAACAGCAGCAGCGTGGTGAGGAACGAGAGCACGATGGTGGCAACCGCGAACCGCGACGGTCGCCGTCGCAGTTCGCGCAGCGGCAGTCGAAAGGTGCTCATGCCTGCACTCCGGCCCCGGTGGTGGCCGACAGCGGATCGATGCGCAGCACGCGCCGCACGGCGACCAGCGAGGTGAGCAGCGCGAGCGCAAGCACCACGAGCGACGTCACCACCACTGGCATCGCCTCGACGCGCACGCCGAGGTTCTGCACACCCTGCAACGCACCGGCGTACAGCACGGCGGCAAGCACCGAGCCGAGCGCCATCACCACCACCACCTGCACCAGCAGCGACACCACCAGCACCCGCGCCGGCGCGCCGATGGCACGCAGCAGTGTCAGCGCCGATGCCTTCTGGAAGGTGACGATGAGGAAGAACAGGCCGGTGACGAGCGGCACCACCAGATAGAAGAGGCCGAGGATCACCACGAAGCTCGAACGCACGCTGCTGACGCCCGGCGAGCCGTCGACGGCCTGCTGGCGGGTGAGCGCCTCGACGCCGTCGACAGCAGCAGTGATACGCGCTGCGACGACATCGGGCGTCTCGCCCTCGTCGACCTCGACGGCAACGGCACTCGGCACGATGGCGAGCGCGTCGGGATTGCGGATCCGCTTGGCGTCCTCGAATGTCGAGAAGTCGACGAACAGCACCGGCGCCACCGAGTAGTTGAGGTCGCGGGCGAGGCCGACCACGGTGATCGGCTCGCCGCCGGGCAACACCGTCACCGTGTCGCCGATGCCGAAGCCGTCGGAGCGGTCCTTCGCGCTGGCCACCGCCTCATAGGGCGCCGTCGGCATCCGCCCCTCGGTGAGGGTGGTCGGCTCGCCGGGCCCGCCCAGCTCGTAGCCGAAGATGACCGCGTCGACATCCTCGCCACCCGCCGACACCGTGAAGGTGGCCTCGCCGAGCGCGGAGGCGCGCTGCACACCGTCGACCTCGCCCACGGCGGCGACCTGCTCGGGCAGCACGATCGAGCCTTCGAGGTTCTTGCGCGCCTGGTCGCTGTACACCAGCACGTCAGCCGACTGATTACGCAGTGCGCCGATGAACTGCGTGATGAGGCCGCCCAGCAGCGCCTGCTGGAAGAGGATGAGGAACACCAGCAGCCCGACAGCGCCGGTGAGCAGTCCGAAGCGCACCTTGGCGCGGCGCATCTCGTGCCAGGCGAGGAACATCGCCCGTCAGGGTGTCAGAGGGCGACAGCGACGTCCAACCCGAACGGCCCGCGTCAGTGCCCGGTCGACGTGCAGCCCGGATTGGCTGCGAGCGTGTCGAACCTGCCTGCGGGCCGGATGCGGCGGTACGCCTCGACCACCGGCGCCAGCTCGGCGGGCGACGCCCCGTGCAGGATCACGCTGTCGGCGCCCTGTTCGAGCTGGCCCAGCACCGCCCGTGCGCATTGCTCGGGCGAGCCGGTGGCCGCAGCGGCGAGCCACTCGTCGGGTATCAGCGTGGCGATGTGCTCGAGTTCGGCGGTGGTGGCCTTCGCATCGATGGCACCGCGGAACGACGACGCCATCGGATCGGCACGGAATCTTGCGAGCACCGCCGGATCCCACTGGTTCGTGCGCACCATCAGGTCGCCGTAGGCCTGCAGATAGGTGGCCATGCGTCCGACCGTCTTCTTGAGCCGTACCGCTGGGTCGAGCCAGTCGCCAACGACGGCGAAGCAACTCCACACCCTGACAGCCGCAGGGTCGCGGCCGGCGCGCTCGGCGGCATCGCGCACCGTTGCCACGCAGCGCTGCAGCGTCTCGTCGGTGAAGAAGGTGTGCAGCAGCACGGCGTCGTACACGCGGCCGGCAAGTCGCAGACTCTGCGGGCCGAAGGCGCTCAGCAACAGCGGGATGTCCTCGCGGAAGTCGGGATCGAGCGCCAGTACCGGCCACCTGCCGGCGGGGCCATCGTGTCCGATCACGACCTCGCCCTGCCACAGACGACGCATCAACCCAGCGACGTCGTCGAGCTGGGCGGTGGTGATGCGCTGCAGCCCGAAGGCGTCGAACATTCGGTCCATGCCCCGGCCGAGGCCGAGCGTGAAGCGGCCGCCGGTCAGTCGGTGCATCGTGGTGGCGTAACTGGCCGTCACGATCGGATGCCGCGTGTTGTGGTTGGTGACGCCGGTGGCGATGCCGAGCCTCGTGGTCGCCGCAGCGGCCGCACCAGACAGCGTCGCCGCTTCCTTGACGTTGAATCGCTCGCTGAGGAACACCGAGCCGAGGCCGAGCGCCTCGCCGTGCCGGCATTCGTCGAGCAGCTCGGCTGGCGAGCGCGGGGCACCCGCCAGCCCGTAGAAGCCGAGCTCGGTGAGTTGGTCCACGTGCCGACGGTACTTCGCAGCGCTGTCAGCCGGCTGCGGCCGTCGGCCGACGGGGATCAGTCCTCGCTGTCGTCGGTCTCCATGTCGTCATCGGCCTCGTCGGCCTCGTCGGCATCATCGGCATCGTCGGCGTCGTCGTCAGATGCTGCGGCCTTGGCGGCCAGCACCTCGTCGCAGTAGTCGGCGGCGCCCACACCGGCGGCGGTCGCCGCGCCAGCAACCCGGCCGAACGACTTCAGCTCGGTGTTCTTCGGACGGCCACGCTCGTCGGCCTTCTTCATCGCCACGCACAGACCGTTCGCGCCGTCCGGCGCCGACTCGGCCAGCGTGGTCTCGACCATCGTGTCGGCCACCGTGGTCTCGACCACGGTGGTGTCGGCTGCGGTGGTGTCGGGTGCCACGGTGTCGATCGTCGTCTCGACCGACGTGGTGTCGGTGACCTCGAGCGCCGAGTAGGACGTGCCGAGTGCTGCGCCGGCGGTACCCACCATGGCGAGTGAGGCGGTCACCGCGGCGACGGTCTTCCCGGTGATCTTGGCGAGGATGCGAGACATGTCGGACTCCCTTTCTCGGTGCGTGCCCAGGGTGGCACGCCGCTACCGACTCCTGTGCATCGGTACCGCCATCTTCCGGCAACAGTCAAGATTCCGTCAAGCACCGTGTGCGCTGCGGCGTGGACACGGTGAGATTGCGGTGCGCGTCCTCGGTGCAGCCGGGGTGCGGTCCCGGCGACGGCACGCCGCCGGCGTCGCCGCCTCGCAACGGCAACGCGGCAGAGAGCGGCCTAGGGTCGTGATATGGACTTCGCCACTACTGCGCTCGACGAGATCGGCCGGCGGGTCGCCACGGCCCGCGATGCCTTCCACCGCGGCACGACCGCACCGCTGTCGTGGCGCATCACCACGCTCGAACGCCTGCGCACCGCCATCGGCGAGCGCGAGCACCGGCTCCTCGACGCCCTTGCCGACGACTTCGGCAAGCCGCGCGCCGAGGCATGGCTCACCGAGATCGGATTCACGCTCAGCGACATCGAGCACACCCTCGCCAACCTGCCCTCGTGGGCCCAGCCCGAACGGGTGCCCACCCCGCTCGCCTTCAAGCCCGGCAGCAGCGAGATCGTCCGCCAGCCGGTCGGCGTGGTGTGCGTCATCTCGCCCTGGAACTACCCGGTACAACTGGTGCTGGTTCCGATGGTCGCAGCCATTGCTGCCGGCAACGCCGTGGTGTGCAAGCCCAGCGAGCTAGCGCCGCGAACGTCGGCCGAGCTCGCCGACCTGATCGAGTCGCTGCGCGAGCCCGCCATCACGGTGGTGCAGGGAGGCGTGGCCGAGACCACCGAGCTACTGGCACAGCGCTTCGACCACATCGTGTACACCGGCAACAGCCGCGTCGCCCGCGTGGTGATGCGCGCCGCCGCCGAGCACCTCACACCCGTCACGCTCGAACTGGGCGGCAAGAGTCCGGCCATCGTCAGCCGCCACGCCGACATCGAAGTCGCAGCACGGCGCATCGCCTGGGGCAAGTTCGTCAACGCCGGGCAGACCTGTATCGCGCCCGACTACGTCCTCGTCGAGCGCTCCGTGCACGACGAGTTGGTGGCTGGCATCAAGACGGCAATCACACAGTTCTACGGCGACGACCCGAAGTCGAGTGCCGACTATGCGCGCATCGTCAACGATGCCCACTTCCACCGCATCGAGAAGCTCATCCACTCGGGAACCGTCGCCGTCGGCGGCGACACCGACGCCGATACCCGCTACATCGCGCCCACCGTGCTCACCGGCATCACCCGCAACGACCCGGTGATGGGCGAGGAGATCTTCGGCCCGGTGCTGCCGGTGATCGCGGTCGACAGCCTCGACGAGGCCATCCGCTTCGTCAACGACGGTGCTGCGAGCGGTGACAAGCCACTCGCCCTCTACACATTCAGCCGCCGCGACGCCGACAATGCCGCCGTACTGGCTGGCACGTCCAGCGGCGGCGTCTGCGTGAACGGCACGCTGATGCACATCAGCAACCCGCATCTGCCCTTCGGCGGCGTTGGCGAGAGCGGCATGGGCGCGTATCACGGCCGACACGGCTTTCTCGCGCTCAGCCACTCGCGGGCGGTGCACACGCGCAGCACTGCGGTCGACCCGCCGCTCACCTACCCGCCGTACACGCCGAAGAAGGAGCGCATCCTGCGCAAGGCGATCGGACTGGCCGATCCCCGCGATGTGATGGCCAAGGCGCGTTCGGCGCTTCGCCGACGCTGAGACACGCCACGCCGTCGCGCTACGAGCGCAGCATCGCCGCCACGTGCCGGCGCAGGTCGTCGATGCCGGCGCCCTTTGCGGCGCTCACCCAGAACACGTCACCGGGATCGAGTCCGCACCCCTTCGACAGGTCGCGCTTGCGAGTGGCGAGCTTGGAGGGCTTCACCTTGTCGAGCTTGGTCGCCACCACTGCATGCGGCACGCCGTTCTCGCGCAGCCACATCAGCATCTGCACGTCGAGCTTCGTCGGGCCGATCTCGCCGTCCACCAGAACGAAGACCAACTCAAGTGGCTCGCGGTCGAGCAGGTACCCCTCGATCATGGTCTGCCAGCCCGCCTTCTCGCGACCTGGCACTGCGGCATAGCCGTACCCAGGCAGGTCGACCACGGTGCCACCCGACGGCAGTGCGAAGAGGTTCAGCAGCTGCGTGCGTCCGGGCGTGTTGCTGACGCGCGCCAGTTGCCTGCGATTGGCGAGGGCGTTGATGAGCGACGACTTGCCCACGTTGCTGCGGCCGACGAACGCCACCTCGCAGGGCGAGTCGGGAAGGTCGGCGTGCCGCGTGGCGGAGGTGACGAAGGCGAGTTGCAGCGGCGAGGTGATGCGATCACGGTAGCGGCGAGGCACCCACCGGGTGCCGCCACGCCGGCACCAGCAGGTCGAACCCCGGCGTGGTGAGCAGCCGCCCATCGCGCGTGACGACGCAGCCCTCGTATCCGGCCTCGCCGGCCCGACCCGCCAGCCACGCCAGGCCCTCAGCGCCCATCGCGTAGACGACGGTGGCGTAGGCATCAGCCTCGGCGAGCGACGGGCCCGCCACCGTGGCGCTGCCCAGCTCGGTGCAGTACGTGCCGAACCTGGCGTCGACCACGTGGGCACCACGCTCGTAGCTTCCCGAAGTGGCGATCGCGGCCGCCGTGGGCCCATCGCCATTCACGTCCGTCGGCAGTTCGGCCACCAGCACGATGCCATCGCGCTGATCGGGGTGCTGCAGGCCGATCCGCCAGCGGCAGCCTGTTGCATCGAGCCCGCCCACGGAGATGTCGCCGCCCGCATTGATGCACCAGCCCGTCGCACCGGCCGCGCGAAGGATGTCGGCGGCCTGCGCGACCGCCCATCCCTTCACGTAACCGCTCGGATCGAACCGGACGCCCTCGGGCCCCGGCACTGCCCACGCATCGAACACGCCATCCGACAGGACACGCAACGACTCGCACTGCTCGATCACCTCGCGCAGGTGGTCGCCGTCGACGCCGAGCGACGAGCCGGCCATCAGCGCCTCGTCGCGGCCGACGCGCGACACGAGGCTGTCGGCGCGGTGAACGCTGAACACCGCGTCAACATGGTGCAGCCACGACATCACGCTGCCGGCAGCGACTGCCTCATCGTCGGAATCGAGTCCGACCACGTCGATCGACACCACTGTGCCCATCACCCGCTGCACGACACGGCCCATGGTCAGCCCTGCACCCCGGCGCTCGCCGCGGCAGCTGCGTCAAGAGCCGACTGCAGCGACTGCCGGTAGCTGCGCGACGTGATCGTGGCCCCGGTGACCGACGAGATGTCGGCGCTCTGCGCCGCCAGCACTGCCGCCTCGAGACTCGGCAGGGCACGCTGATTGATTGACACGCTCTTGCGGTCGCCGTCGGGGTACTGCAGCACGGTGACGTCGACGATCTGGCCGCCCTCGTAGGTGACCGCCAGCTGCACGATTCCCCATCGATTCGTGAAAGCGTCGCCGTCATAGGTGCCGTCAGCGATGGGCGCCTCGCTGCCAGGCACCGTCGAGGACCCGGAAGTCGACGGCGTCCCAGGCTCGATCGGTGCGAGTGTCGACGGCGTCAGGGCCGTTGAGGTTGCACTGCCGGCGCCGTCGGGACCGTTGATGCCATCGGCAACCGACTGCTGCCGGTCGGCACGGGCGAACAGCGCAGCGAGGCCGAACGTCGCGGCAAGGCTCAGCACGAGCGAGGCAACCTTGCTGATGGCCGCAGGGCCGCGACGCGTGCGGTGTTGCGAGGGCAGAGAGCGGTCGTCCATCAGCCTCGGCTCCTCACGCTGCAACCGTCGGGCGACGCGAGCGCGAACCGAGGCCGAGCAGGCGGATGGTCAGCGTGAACACGGCGAACGCCACGAGCAACGAGAAGCCGAGGATGAACACCTGCGAGGTGACGTCGGTGCCGGCGAGTGCGGTGTGGATGCCGGTGAGCACCACCGCCGGAACTGCCAACAGGTGCACCGTGCGCCACAGCCGCCGCGGCAGCCGGCGGCGGACACGCGCCACCGACGGCAGCACAACGAGTGCGAACAGCCACGCAGCGACGACGCCATAGCCGATCGACCAGCCCACCACTCCGCTCGGTACGACCAGGTCGACAAGGCGCAACGCCTGATCCTCGTCCAGCCACGACATGGCCATGTGCGCGACCACGAACGACAGTGTCATGCCGCCGAGCCACTTGTGCAGCGACAGCCACCAGTTGGCACGCAGTCGGCTGCCCATCGTGCGGCTCGTGAAGAAGAAGCCCCATGCGAGCGACGTCACTGCCAGTGCAGCGGCCACGATGCCGGTCGATCTGGTGAGGAACCACCACCACGAGCTCATGCCCATATCGTCGCCGACGACTCTGCCAACAGCACTGCTCGGCGGTGAGAGTTCGGTGAGAACGGCGGGCGCTGGTGAACGCCCGTGCCGGTCAGCCGACGAGGCGGCGGGCGGCAGCCTCGATCTCGGCCTCGCTCACCAGCACCAGCCTGGCCGCATCGCCGAGCGGGATGAAGCTGTCGCGGCTGGCAACGCGTGCCATGCGCCCCTCGAAGCCGGCGTCGACGAGGCCGGCGAGCACACCCTCGCCCACTCCGCCCGACCGGCGCGTCTCGTCGACCACGAGCACGCGTCCGGTGGCGGTGGCCGCGTGCACGACATCGTCGATCGGCAGCGGCGACACCCAGCGCAGGTCGACCACACGCACTGCGATGCCATCCGCGGCCAGGCGGCGGGCGACGCGCAGGCTCATGTACAGGCCGTTGCCAAAGGTGATGATCGCCAGGTCGGCACCGTCACCGTAGACACGTGCGCTGCCCACCGGCACGTGCCCAGCAGGATCTGGGACTGCCAGCCAGCCACGGTCACCGGGCTCGTGCAGGTCGGCCGTGTGGTAGCGGGCGATGGGTTCGACCAGCACGCCCACGGTGCCATCGACCTCGGCGGCAGCGACGAGCGTGCGCAGCATCGCTGCAGCATCGTCGGGCCGCGCCGGAATGCCGACGACGATGCCCGGGATGTCGCGCAGCACCGTCACCGAGTCGTCGTTGTGGAAGTGGCCGCCGAATCCCTCCTGGTAGCCGAGGCCGGCGATGCGCACGACCATGCCATTGCGGTACCGGCCGTTCGAGAAGAACTGCAGCGTCGCTGCCTCACCGCGCAACTGGTCCTCGGCGTTGTGGAGATAGGCGAGGTACTGGATCTCGGGAATCGGCACGAACCCGCTCACCGCCGCGCCAAGGGCAAGTCCGAGGATGCTCGTCTCGTCGAGCAGCGTGTCGAACACCCGGCCGGCACCGGCAGCGGCGAGCAGTCCCTTCGTGACGCCGTACACCCCGCCCTTCGCTGCGACGTCCTCGCCGAACACCAGTAGGTCGCGTCGCGTGTGGAGCAGGTCGGCCAAGGTCGCATTCACTGCCTGGGCAAGGGTCAGTGGCGATGGCCCGGCGGCCGACGAAGTCGCCATGCCGCCAGCAGCCGCGTCGCGGCCGACTGTCGTGCGCACTGCGTCGCCACGTCGTGGCGCGAGTGGCGCCATCACCTCATCGGCACCTCTCAACTGGCGCGCATCGGCAACCGACACCGCGACACCCAGCACATGGGAACGCAGTTCGTCGTGGCGGGCAAGTAGCTCGTCCACAGTTCGCACCCCGCCGGCAACCAGCTTCGTGGCGGTTGCGACGATCGGATCGCGGGCCGCATCGGCTCGGAGGTCGGCTGCGGTCCGGTACGCGCTCTCCACATCGGTGCCCGCATGCCCGCCGAAGCGCACGGTGCGCAGATGCAGGAAGGCAGGCAGCCGGCGGGTGCGCACCCAGTCGCCGAGCTCCCGTGCGATCTCGAGCACTGCCAGGGGATCGGTGCCGTCGACGAACTCATAGCGCAGGTGCGGACGGCTGCCGTACGCCGTGCGAATCCAGTCGGGAGGGGTGCGCACGCTGATGCCAAGTCCGTTGTCCTCGCACACCAGCAGCAGCGGGAGCGGCAGGTGCTGGTGGGCGCAGTGCAGCGCTGTGTTCACCGCACCGGCTGCAACGGAGTGGTTGGCCGATGCATCGCCGAACGAGCACACAGCCAGAGCGTCGGACGGCCACGGTGACTCCACCCCGAGTTTCTCGGCGCGGGCAATAGCGAATGCCACGCCGACGGCACGGGGTAGGTGCGAGGCGATCGTCGATGTCTGCGGGATCACCGCGAGGTCGTGGCGGCCGAACACCTTGTGCCTGCCGCCGGCGATGGGTTCGTCGGCGGATGCCACCACACCCGACAGCACGTCGTGCACGCCGTGCAGTCCGGCACGCGCCAGGTAGAAGGCACCACTGCGGTAGTGCAGCAGCGCGGGATCGTTGTCGCGCAGTCCCATTGCCACGGCACCATTGCTCTCGTGGCCTGCAGAGCCGATCGTGTAGTAGCCCCGCCCCTTGCCGCGTAGCCACCGCGCCGCCATGTCACAGTGCCGACTTGCCACCTGCACGTCGAAGAGCCGCAACAGCGCCGACTGCTGGTCGCCGGTGAGCGAGAGTCCTCGCGGTGCGCTCGCACGGATTGCGGCGATGCCGTCGGCCACCTGCTCCTCGAGCGGCGTCCGGGCGACGGCAGTTGCGTCGGCGGCGCTGAGTGGTTCACGGGCTGGCACTGCCATCGCCCAAGTGTGCCAGTCGGCGCTCGACGCCGTCACACGTCGATGCGATATCGCACGACGGTGGGGTCGTCGCTGCGCTGGATGACAGCGCTGTACCGATTCACGAGCCCGCGCATGCCCGTGTTCTCGCGCAGGATGTCGGCAACGATGCGGGTGATGCCGCGCTTTCGTGCCAGTACCAGCAGGGCATCCATCAGCCTGGAGCCAACGCCCATTCCCTGATAGTCGTCGACCACGGTGACCGACAGTTCGGGCGGCCCGTCCGGGCCGCTGATCCACCGCGCCACGCCCACCGGCTTGCCCTCTGGGTGATCGGTGTCGCGCAGGGCAGCGTCGAAGGCCACCACTGCCGCGTGCTGCTGACCGTCAACCTCACGGAGCCGCCGCCGCAGCTCGGGCGTGAGCTCGCGCACTGCGGTGAAGAACCGCAGGTGGCGCGACTCGGGCCCCAGCTCGCGGAATCCCTCGTCGAAGTATCGGTCGAAGTCCGACGGCGAGCCTTCGCGGGTGACGATCGCAGGTACGTGGTCGATGGCGTCATCATGCCGTGATCGGGCCGGCGGGATGGCTGTGCCATCCGGCTCAGGCGCCTGCAGGTGAGCACGCATCGCTCCCTTCCCTCGCTCACCACGTTCTGCGGGCGGTTTGACGAATCTTGGAAAATCTCCGGCAACCACAACGTGAACGCTGCGTGTCGATTGGTTACCGTCCGTCGCCATGTCGTCACGCGGAGTCCGCCGGTCCGCCGCCACAGGCGTCTGGGCTGGCCGCAACGCGTCCCCGCGACCGAAGCGGGTTGCGCTCTACAGCCCCGACAGCTTCGGGCTCGGTCACCTTCGACGGACACTGCTGATTGCCGAGGAGCTGCGCACCCGGCCCGAGATCGGCGACATGCTCATCCTCACCGGATCTCCGGTGGCACAGCGCTTCGCGCTCCCCGGTCGCACCGACATCGTCACGCTCCCCGCGATCACCAAGGACGCAAGCGGCAGGTACATGAGCCGGTCGCTGAAGCTGCCGCTCGAGCAGATGCTGCGCCTGCGCGGCAGCATCACCGGCGAAGCGCTCGCAGGCTTCGGCCCCGACCTTGTGCTGGTCGACCACGCCCCCACCGGCCTCGGCGGCGAACTGCGCCCGGTGCTTGCGCGCTACCACTCGGTGCTCGACCGCCCCCATCTCGTGCTCGGCATGCGCGAGATCATCGACGAGGTGTCGTCGGTTCGAAGCGAGTGGGAGCGGCTCGGCGGATTCGATGCGATCGAGCACTGGTACGACCGTGTCCTCGTCTACGGAGATCCCTCGGTGCGCACCACCGCCCAAGAGCTCGATCTCGATCAACTGGCACCCGGGGCGGTGTCACACGTCGGCTATCTGGCGCGTCCCATGCCACCCCGCAGCAGCGCACACGCCGGCGACCTTCCGATGGTGCTCGTCACGGTCGGCGGTGGATCCGACGGCGAGATCCTTCTCGACCGATACGCCGCCAACCTCGCCACACTCGGCCCTGACGCAGGATTCCGGTCGGTCGTCCTCACCGGCCCACTCCTCGATCCGCTTCGACGAGACGCACTCGCAGCACGATTCTCTGCAATCGGGTGTCCGGTCGAGATGGTCGACTTCACCGATCACCCTGAGGAGTACATGCGACGCGCCGCAGCCGTCATCACGATGGGCGGTTACAACTCGGTAATCGAACTGATGCGACTCGGTGTTCCGACGCTGGTCGTGCCACGCAGCCAGTTCCGACTCGAGCAATCGCTCCGCGCCCAGCGAATCGGCGACACCGGCGAGATCGACTGGGAGACGATCGAGCACTTCGACGCTCGGCGCCTGAGGGCCTTTGTCTCCGGCGCGTTGCGAACATGGCCGCGCCCCTGCTCGCTCGATCTCGGCGGCGTCAGCCGCACAGCAGACGAGCTCACCGCCCAGGTGCAGCGGCCCGTCCGCCGAGTCGCCCATCGTCGCTCACTCAGGCGAGCGGGTGCCTCCGCGTGATGCACGTACCAACACAGACTGTGCCGGAGCAGCGAGTCGGCTACGTGCTCAAGAAGTTCCCGCGACTCTCTGAGACCTTCATTCTCAACGAGGTCCTCGGCGTCGAGCGAAGCGGACTCGATGTCACAGTCTTCTCGCTCCGGCCACCTGACGACGAACCCCGCCACCATGACACGTCCAACGTTCGTGCCGACGTGCTGGTGGTCGAGCGATCGAACGGAACTTCGCTCGGCAAGCTGCTCGCCGACATCGGCAGGCAGCACGGCGACGACACGGCCGACCGAGTTGCATCGTTCATCAGCAAGCTGCCCGTAGATCGGCAGCGACGGCTTGTCGCCCAAGCGCGGAGCATCGCAGCTGAGGTCGATCTACGCGGCATCACCCACCTCCATGCCCACTTCGTCACGATCGCCGCCCACACCGCCTACGTGGTGCATCTGCTCACTGGCGTGCCGTTCACCTGCACGGCGCATGCAAAGGACATCTACCGGCACGGGATCGACCGCGACGTGTTCACCGAGGTGGTCACCGCCGCACGGTCGCTCGTCACGGTCTGTCACGCCAACGAGCGCCACATCCGCGCCAAGCTGGTGGCTGATCCATCGCTGCCCATCGATGTCATCGCCAACGGACTGCCGCTCGACATGCTGCCCGCTGCCGATCCGAACATCTCCCGCGAGCAGTTCGTCCTCGCCGTGGGCCGCCTCGTCGAGAAGAAGGGCTTCGACATTCTCATCGACGCCTGTGCCGCCCTTCGCGACGCCGGACGTCCGATCAGGTGCGTGATCGCCGGTGGCGGCGACGAGTTCGACCGGCTCGTGGCGCAGGTGGCCCAGCGCGACCTCGGCGGCCTCGTTGATCTGCTCGGCCCGGTGACGCGAGACCGAGTCATCGATCTGATGCGCAGAGCCACCCTGCTCGCCGTGCCGTGCGTCACTGGAGCCGACGGCAATCGCGACGCCCTGCCCACCGTGGTCCTCGAGGCAATGGCGGTCGGCCTGCCCGTTGTCGCCACCCCTGTCGGCGGCATCGAGGAGATGATTCAGCACGATGTCGAGGGAATCATCGTTCCCGAGCGCGACGTGTCTGGCCTTGCGGCGGCAATCACCAGCCTGTTCGACGAAGCCCCGATGCACGCCCGGATGAGCACGGCCGGACCGGCGCGCGTCGCTGCAGAGTTCACTCAGGACGCCACACTGCCGCGGCTGATCGAACTCTTCACCAGCGCCACGAACCCGGCATAGCCATGCGCACCGTCTTCCACGTGTGCGCTGATCGGGGGATCGACCCGGCCGGCACGAAGGGCGCATCGATCCACCTGCGCTCGATCGCCACGGCGCTCGCTGGCCAGTGCACAGTGGTGATGCTGGCGGCTCGCACGTCCGCTACCGAGCTGATCGGCGACAATGGCGCAACAGTTCCGGTCGAGCGACTCGACGGCCCAGCATCCATCGTTGCCGCGGCGCAGCGGTACGGAACGCCGACTGCCGTCTACGAGCGCTACAGCCTTGGCAGCAGCGCCGGCCTCGAGGCAGCACGCTCGCTCGGGTGCCCGTTCGTGCTCGAGGTAAACGCGCCGCTGCAGATGGAAGCATCCCGTCACCGTCCCGAGACCGTCGACGAGGAGACGGCCGCCATCGAGGCGACGCTAATCGCCTCGGCCGATGTGGTGATCGCCGTCAGCCATCCGCTTCGCGACCATCTCGGTCCGCTACGCGGTGGGGCGCCGATCGTCGTCGTACCCAACGGCTGCGATCCGACCGCATTCGCCGGTGGCCCGCGGCCCGACCATCGTCCCACCATCGGGTTTCTCGGACACCCCAAGCCGTGGCATGGCGCCGATCGACTCGTGCCGCTGCTCGCCGGGGTGCGCCATCACGGCATCGACGCCCGGCTGCTGCTCGTCGGAGGCGGCGATGGCGCCGACCAAGTGGCGGCCGCAGCGGCTGCAGCGGGCCTCGCCGACTCGGTCGACATCACCGGGGCTCTCGGCCACCATGCGGCTGCCGCCGCAATCGCGTCAGCATGGGTGGGAGTCGCCCCTTACCATCCTGAGGAGTTCTTCTACTTCTGCCCGTTGAAGGTGGTCGAATACATGGCAGCAGGCGTGCCCGTGGTCGCGAGCAGCCTCGGCGATATCCCATGGCTGGTCGGCGATGCCGGCACCCTCGTCGGCGCCCACGATCTCGACGCGCTCGTCGACGAGACCACGCGCCTCCTCGCCGATCCAGCCACGCGAGCAGCGATGGGAGGCCGTGGTCGCGACCGGGCACTGCGCGATCTCACGTGGGACGCCGCCGCTGCCGCCACGCTGGCAGCCATCGACCAGGTGAGCCACGGCCGGCCGGAGCTGTCATGAGCAGTGCACTGCAACGGAGCCTCAGGGGGATCTCGCCGTCGGTGCTCATCTCGATGATGCGCACATTCGGCGACTGCTTCTCCGGCCAGCGCGTCCGGTTCTTCGGCTCGATGGCGCTGGCACTCGGCGCCACCGCCATCGAGTTGCTCAAGCCATGGCCCACGAAGGTGCTCTTCGATCGGGTGCTGCTCCGGGAGGGCGAGGCACAGGGATGGCTGGGCCTGAGTCCGACCGGATCTGCCGTCGCCCTCGCGGCGACCGTCGTGATCCTTTCCCTCATCGGCGGCCTGCTCACCATGAAGTCCACCCTTATGGTGGCCGAGGTCGGGAGACGGGTCAGCGTCCGAGTCCGCCGTCGCATCTTCGAGCACATGCACAAACTCGACCTGCCGTTCCACACCTCGGCAAAGTCGGGCGATCTCATCGTGCGGCTCACCAGCGACGTCATGCTGGCCCGCACGGCACTCGTCAACAGTTGGCTCGCGCTCGCCGACAGCGGGGCATTGATGCTGGGCATGGCAATCGTGCTCATCGTGCTCGATCCCATTCTCGCCCTCTGCGCCCTCGCGCCGCTGCCGCTGCTCGGCCTCTCGCTCACACGATCCAGCCGAGAACTCCGCGTCACGTCTCGCAAACAGCGCCGCAAAGAAGGCTCAGCGACATCGTTCGCACTCGAGAGCCTCCGCCAGTTCCGAGTCGTGAAGGCTTACGCGCAGGAGGAGTCGGCCGCTCAGAAGTTCGGGCGGATGACGGGTCAGGGAGAACGAGCGGGCCTGAAGGCGACGAAGATCTCGGCACGCATGACGCTGAACACCGACATCATGAGCGGAGCCGGCCTTGCCCTGGTCATGGTCGTCGGTTCACTCCGAGTGCTCTCTGACGATCTCAGCCCCGGCGAGTTGCTCGTCGCTACCACCTACGCGCGCAGCATGTTCAGGCCCGTCAGGAAGGCCAGCCGCGAGGGCGGGCGGCTCTCGAAGGCCTCCACCGGAGCCGAGCGGATCCTCGAAGTGATGAATATCCAGCCGACGGCGTCCGACGGCGGGCGAGACGCCTCGTCACTACGCGGCGACCTCGAGTTCAGGGGCGTGCGAAGCACCTATGACGGAGAGGTCGAGGCGTTACGCGGCATGTCGTTCGCCCTTCCGGCAGGCAGTGTCACGGTCATCGAGGGGTCGAATGGCTCCGGCAAGTCGACCATGCTCTCAGTACTCCTTCGCCTCACGCCGGTCGAGGATGGCGTGGTGCTCGTCGATGGCACGCCGATCGAAGAGTTCGACCTTTCCTCATATAGGTCGTGCTTCGCATACGTGCCACAGGAGATCCACCTCTTCGACGCATCAGTCCGCGAGAACATCCTCTTCGGGCGTCCGGATGCGACGGACGACGAGATCGTCGAAGCAGCGCAGGCCGCCTTCTTCGACGAGGTAGTCGACCAGCTGCCCGATGGCTACGAGACCATCATCGGCGAGGGTGGCGCCTCGCTCTCCGGTGGTCAGGCACGTCGGCTCATGCTGGCCAGGGCAGCGCTCCGAAACAGCCGCATCCTGATCCTCGACGAGCCCCTGTCGGGCCTCGACCCCGAGGCTCGCGACCACGTGGCGGCCTCGGTGAAGTCGATCTCGGTGGGACGAACCACCGTGGTGGTCAACCACGTCGGCAGCGAGGTATTCGATCCCGACATCGTCCTTCATGTCGGCAGTGGCATGGTCACCGACAAAATCACCTTCCGCAACCGCCCGTCTCGCGTTGCGCACGGCGCTGACGGCGCATAGGAACCTCGTGACGCTGCCTCCCACCGACTGGCGCTCGCTCGGCGATCTCGAGCGATTGCTCGACGTCGATGCAGCTCGGTTGCTGTGCACTGAGGCGGGCATCGAGGTCGTCAGCCTCACGCCCGACTACCTGCGACTGAAGACGGGCGAGTCGGCGGTGATCGGCTACTCGGCGACGATGCGACGGCGGGCCGACTCACCGGACGCGGCGCCGGCCGAGGAGCATGTCGTCGAGCCACTCCATGTGCGCACCTTCGCCGAGCCTCAGCGGGCCGCCTCCATCGTCGACAAGTGGGAGGGCCGCAAGCGGGTCGGCGCGGGAGTTGCAATAGTCGGCTCGAGCGTGGTCTTCGCCTTTCCCAACGACGGCGAGCTCCGCGGCCTCCGGCATGCTGTCGCACCGCATGGCTGGAAGCGACTCATGCGCGAGAGCACCTCGCTGGCGGGCGAGCCAATGCGCTATCGCAGCAAGCATGTCGAGGTGGTGCGCTACAAGCCGGGCCGGCGCGTTGTCGGCCGTGTTGCGCTGCGCCACCGAGACACCGACGAGCACCTCGACGCCTTCTTCCGCTACTTCGGTGCAACGGGGGCCACACGCCTCGCCGAACTGGCAACGATGCTGGAACGGGATGGCGTGCCCGTGCCGCGGGTGATCGCTGCCGGATACGACGACAGGCTCGTCGTCGAGCAGCTCGTCGACGGTGTCAATGCCACGGACCTCCACCGGGATGGCCGCCTCGACCTCACCGGCGTGCTCGATGTCGTGCGCCAGCTACACCGTGTCACCACGACGCTGGGTGGCGCTGGCAGGGTCGAAACAGTGCTCACGGCCGACGCCGCCATCTCCGAGGCACTCGATGCCCTCGACGCCATCGCCGTGATCGCGCCGACGCTCGCCGACGAGGTGATGCGCGTCGCCGTCACGCTGCGCACTGCGCCCCGACCGCCCGTCGCCACGGTCCGGCTGCACGGCGACCTCCACCTCGACCAGTTCCTCGTCGACGGCGACCGCGTCACGGTTGTCGATCTCGAACGGTCGAGGCTCGGCGCACCCGGCTACGACCTCGGATGCCTCGCCGGCCACCTCGTCGAACTCGCCTGCCGGCCGGGGCACCATCCGGCAGCGGGCAGGATCATCGACTCCGTCGCCTCGAACTGGCAGGCGGTCGGTGGCAACCCCGACGACCTTCACCCGGTCTTTGCCTGCACCGGTCTCGTCCGAAGGGCGCTGCTCGCTGTCAGGTCGTTCGACCACCGGCTTCCCGACCTTGCCGCCAGCCTGCTGCACGCAGCCGCCACTGTCATCGAGGCGCCCCGATTCGTCACACTGCACCTCCGACCGAAGGGCGACTGGTCCGCCGTGATCCGGACCGACGAGGGCACTGCCCGCGCCGTGCTGGGCACCGGCGGCATCACCATGGTGGATGCAGCCGGCGACTCGGCGCTCGTGGGCCTCGAGACCGCCCAGCATCGCGGGCAGCTGGTCGCCCATCGTCCGGGACGCCGTGCTGTGATCGCATCACGCTCTGGGTCGTATCTGAAGGTCACGCCGCCGCACCGCGCAGCGCAGCTCGCCGACCGCCACCGGCTCGTGCACGATCGCCTTCGTGACATTGACGACATCCGGTCGCCATCGGTCATCTCATTCGACGCCGACCTTGGAATCCTCGAACTCGAGGGCATGACCGGCACTCCGCTCGTCGACACGCTGGCCAGCGACTCGGCCGCCGCCAGGCACCACGCCATCGCTCGAACCGCGTCGGTGCTCGCTGCGCTGTCAGGACTCGACCTCGCCGCAGGCGACGTGGACACGCTTCCCCACCTGCCAATCGCCGGCGATGGAGGGAGCACGTCGCAGTGGGCAGCGGTGGCCGGCGGCCTCTATCCGAGCCTCGCAGCGCTGCACCGGCCTGCTGTCGAGCAGATCGACACGCTCTTCAGTCGATACCAACAGCAGGCTGTGCCAGGACGAGTGACGTTCTCGCACGGCGACTTCCACGACAAGAACCTGTTCATTGCCGACGACCACGCAGCGATCATCGACCTCGATGCAGCCGGCGTGGGCGATCCACTCGTCGACCAGGGCAATCTCATCGCCCACGTCGAACTGCGCGGACTGCAGCGCGGTGAGAGCACCGACAACGCCCGAGCCGACGCCGCATTTCTGCTCGACGTGCTCGGGCAGGTTGCCTCGCACGCATATGCCAGCGTCGACGACTACCTCGCTGCGGTCCGCCTGCACACGGCACGCACGCTTCATCGTCTCTCGGTGGTGTACCGGTGCCGGGCACGGTGGGCGCACCTCGCGCCTGAGCTGCTCAACGAGTCGTGGCACTGGGCATCGGTGGCGGCTGCGCATTCGTCGCTGGCCCCGCCGCGCCCTCGCTGATCTCCGGCGTCGCACCTCGGAAAGCCGAACGGCCACCGCCCGTTGGGCAGTGGCCGCTGGTGGTCGAGACCGGCGTCGATCCGGTGACCCTACGCTTTTCAGGCGTATGCTCTGCCGACTGAGCTACTCGACCGAGTTGGCAGAGCCGGGCGAGTTGGCCGTTTCCGGCACTCTCGCACGACTCCTCCGTTCGGGTGTGCACCCGAGCGGTCCCGACGGGACTCGAACCCGCGACCTCCGGCTTGACAGGCCGGCGTGAACTCCGACTTCACCACGGGACCAGGCTGTGACCAGACTGGCCTGAGCACGGGTTTCCCCGTCCTCGTCGCAGTGCACTGGGCACCACGACTGCACCCCCAACGGGATTCGAACCCGTGCCGCCACCTTGAAAGGGTGGTGTCCTAGGCCACTAGACGATGGGGGCCAGGTGTCCTCCGGTTGAGAGCGAGCCAACACTACCAGCCCGCCTACGGGGTTCCACCAGCCCGGTCGGCCAGCGCAGGGTACGGTCGGCGGCGTGCGCCTCGACCTCGTTCCCTCCACGGATCCCGGTGCCTATCCGTTCAGCCACGAGCTGCGCGTGCGCTTCGCCGAGACCGATGCAATGGGCATCGTCCACCACAGCAGGTACCTGCCGTATCTCGAGGCAGCGCGCGTCGAGTACCTCCGCCATCTCGGCCATCCGTACACCCAGCTCCGCGAGGACGGCCGCGACTACGCAGTGCTCGAGGCGTTCGTGCAGTACCGACAGCCGCTTCGCTTCGACGACGTGGTGACGGTGCACCTGCTACTCGGCAGCGCCTCACGCACCACGTTCCAGATTGCCTACCTGCTCACCGTCGATGGCACCCCGTGCGCCACTGCTGTCACGGTGCACGGCTGCGTGACCGCCGACGGTCGGCCGACACGCCTGCCAGCGTGGCTCACCGAGCTCGCCGACTGAACGACTGTCGGCCGCTGCCGGCAACACCGACTATTCAGCGCCTCCGAGTGCCACCACCAGCGAGTTCACCAGCCAGCTGAGGTACATGTAGAGGTGATGTTCGCCCACCATCGGGTCGTCATCGTCGACCTCGTCGGGATCATCGTCTTCGCCGACGTCGAGCAGCGTGCCCAGCACCAGCCGCACATTGTTGAAGGCATGCAGCATGCCCATCGCTGTCTCCTCGGTGAAGGGCCGCGGTTCGCGCAGTACTGCTTCGACGGATTCGATCGCGGTGAGCCGAGAGGTGACCAGCTCGTCGCGCATGAACCGCTGAAACTCGGCCTCTGCCTCAGCGTGCTGGTGCTCGATGTAGGCGGGTGGGAACAGGCGGCGTAGCAGCGGCTGGGCCGCAGCATCGTCGGACTGCAGCAGCGACCGCAGCTCGTCGAGCAGTCGCAGCAGCAGGGCGCGATCGTCGGACTCGAGATTGAGCACGACACCGTCACCGGTGACCTCGAAGACCGGACGGGGCACTCGGCGACGGGGCATCATGAGCACGGTACCGGCGAGGTGTGAGCCTTCAGCGGCACGTGCCGTACGGCGCGGTTACCCGTCGGTAGGTACATTCGCGTCATGGCAGCACCCATCACCATCGGCATCGTCGGCTCGGGCATCATGGGCGCCGGGGTCGCCGAGGTGGCGGCGAGGGCAGGCTTCGACGTCGTCGCACGCTCTCGCACCCAGGATGCTGCCGACCAGATGGTGGCGATGATCGACAGGGGACTCGCACGGGCCGTCGAGCGCGGCCGCCTCTCCGATGACGAGCGCAGCGCCATCGTCGCCCGAATCCGCCCGACCGACCGGATCGGCGACCTCGCCGGCTGCTCGCTCGTCATCGAGTCGGTCGTCGAGGACCTCGCCGTGAAGAAGGAGCTGTTCACACAGCTCGACGAGGTCGTAGCAGCCGACGCCATCCTTGCCACCAACACGAGCACACTCCCGGTGATCGAGATGGCGATGGCCACGCGTCGACCCGATCGCGTGTGCGGCATCCACTTCTTCAATCCAGCGCCAGCCATGGCACTCGTCGAGATCATTCGCCCGCTCACGGCATCTGACGACACCATCCGCGCCGCCACCGAGTTTGCACAGCACTGCGGCAAGGACCCCGTCGAAGTGAAGGACCGTGCGGGATTCATCGTCAACGCGCTGCTGTTCCCGTTCCTCAACAACGCAGTGCGCATGTGGGAGCAGGGAACCGCCTCGATCGATCACATCGATGCAGCAATGAAGGGCGCCTGCAACTTCCCGATGGGCCCCTTCCAACTTCTCGACCTCGTCGGGCTCGACACCTCGGTAGCAATCCTCGAGGCACTGCACGCCGAGTTCGGCGACCCCAACTACACGCCGACGCCGACGCTCCGCCGCATGGTTGCGGCCGGACACCTCGGACGCAAGTCGCGACAGGGCTTCTACCAGTACTGATGCCCGCCCTGCGCGTCGCCGAACTTCCCGAGCCCGTCGACCCCGGACCGTGCGAGTGGACCCTCCCCTCTCCCGACGTCGCCGATGAGCACGAGCTCGTCGGGGTCGGCGCCGACCTCGAGCCGAGCACGCTGCTCGCCGCATACCGGACCGGCCTGTTCCCGATGCCGTACCAGCGACGCCATGTGGGATGGTGGTCGCCCAACCCGCGAGGCGTGCTGCCCCTCGACGGACTGCGCATCTCGCGCAGCCTGCGCAAGAGCATCCCGAGGTTCGAGGCATCGCTGAATGCAGACTTCGAGAAGGTCATGCGCGGCTGCGCGCACGGTCGTCGACCGAACGGGTGGATCAACGAGGCAATCGTGCGTGCCTACGTGCGCCTGCACCAGATGGGCTGGGCGCACAGCATCGAGACATGGCACGACGGAGCGCTCGTGGGCGGCCTCTACGGCGTTCGCATCGGCAGGTTCTTCGCCGGGGAATCGATGTTCTCCACCGAGAGCGACGCATCGAAAGTGGCCCTGGTGCACCTCGTCGACTGGCTGCGGGCCACCGGCGCAGTGCTGCTCGACGTGCAGTGGCAGACACCGCATCTGTCCACGCTCGGCGTGGTCGAGGTGCCCCGCGCCCAGTATCTGAGAATGCTCGCCGACGCATTGGCCGACACCGCTGCCGCCGTTGACGGGCAGTCCGGGCAATGACCCCGAACGATGCACGGTGCCATTGGGGTAGCGAACCGGCACGCCGGTCGGGAACACTGTGAGGATGACGGGCACATCAGCTCCGCGCCGTGACACGCCATGGCTGATGCGCACCTATTCGGGGCACTCGTCGGCCCGTGCCTCGAACGAGCTGTATCGCACCAACCTCGCCAAGGGCCAGACCGGCCTGTCGATCGCCTTCGACCTCCCGACCCAGACCGGGTATGACCCCGATCACATCCTCGCTCGCGGCGAGGTCGGCAAGGTCGGCGTTCCCGTCGCCCACCTCGGGCATATGCGCGCACTGCTCGACGGCATCCCACCCGGCGGGATGAACACGTCGATGACGATCAACGCCACCGCTGCATGGCTGCTGGCCCTGTACGTGGCGAACGCAGAGGAGCAGGGAATCGACTCTGCGGCGCTCCGCGGCACCACCCAGAACGACATCGTGAAGGAATACCTGTCGAGGGGCACGTACATCTTCCCGCCAGCACCCAGCCGGCGGCTCATCGTCGACATGGTGGCGTGGTGCGCGGAGCATGCGCCGAAGTGGAACCCGATGAACGTCTGCAGCTACCACCTGCAGGAAGCCGGAGCCACGCCCGTGCAGGAGATCGCGTTCTCGCTGGCCACCGCCATCGACGTGCTCGATGCCGTCCGTGAGTCGGGCCAGGTTCCAGCCGAGCGCTTCTCACAGGTGTTCGGCAGCATCTCGTTCTTCGTCAACGCCGGCATTCGATTCGTCGACGAACTCTGCAAGATGCGTGCCTTCACCGAGATGTGGGAGCAGATCGGCCGCGAGCGGTATGGCGTCACCGACGAGTCGGCCCTTCGCTTCAGGTACGGCGTGCAGGTCAACTCGCTCGGCCTCACCGAGGCGCAGCCCGAGAACAACGTGCAGCGCATCGTGCTCGAGATGCTCGCAGTCACCATGTCGAAGAGCGCCCGAGCACGGAGCGTGCAGTTGCCAGCGTGGAACGAGGCCCTCGGCCTGCCGAGACCGTGGGACCAGCAGTGGTCGCTCCGAATGCAGCAAGTCCTCGCCTTTGAGACGGATCTCCTCGAGCACGATGACCTCTTCGACGGATCACACGTCGTCGAGGCCCGCACAGCCGAGATCCGCGATGCGGCATGGGCAGAGCTCAACGAGGTGCTCGGCCTTGGCGGCGCCTTCGCCGCCGTGGAGCAGCTGAAGGGCCGCCTCGTGCAGTCGATGGCCGACCGCACCCGGCGCATCGAGGCAGGCGACCAGGTGGTCGTCGGCGTCAACGCGTACACCGAGACTGCTATCTCGCCGCTCGACACGCCGGGCAACATCCTCACCGTCGATCCCGCTGTCGAGGCCGAGACGATCAGCGACGTTGTCCTCTGGCGCTCAGCCCGCAACGACGCCGAGGTGCGCGCCGCACTCGACGCGCTCCGCGCCGCCGCCGAGTCGGGCACCAACCTGATGCCGCCATCCATCGCGCTGGCACGAGCTGGCGGCACCACCGGCGAATGGGCGGGGACGCTGCGCGAGGTGTTCGGCGAGTACAGGGCACCAACGGGCGTCGGCGCTGCCATCGGCCGACGGGCGGGCGACCTCGCGGCGGTCGCCGACTTTGTTCGCAGCATCCCCGGCGGCCCACCGCGCTTCCTGGTCGCCAAGCCGGGACTCGACGGCCACAGCAACGGGGCCGAGCAGATCGCAGTCGCCGCGCGCGATGCCGGCATGGAGGTCGTCTACAGCGGCATCAGGCTGACGCCCGAGCAGATCGTCGCGGCAGCGCGCGACGAGGACCCCGACGTCGTGGGCATCAGCATCCTCAGCGGCTCACACCTCGCGCTGGTCCCGGCGATCGTCGATGGTCTCCGTGCGGTCGGTGTCGAGGCACCTGTCATCGTCGGCGGCATCATTCCCGAGGCCGATCGCGACACACTCGTCCGGGCCGGCGTGAGCGCGGTCTACACGCCGAAGGACTTCGAGATCTCGAAGATCATGCGCGACGTCGCCACCCTGGCCGCCGCTCACCGCCGGCGCTGAGGCACTCCGCCGACTGCAGTGACTGCCGTCAGGCCATCGCCGGCACGTGGCGCTGGATCCAGCCCTCGAAGTCCGGCGTGCACTCGATGCTGGTGATCAGGCCGTAGCGCGGCGCCGAGCCGTGGTGAACGACTACGTGCCAGAGGCGCTGAGTATCGACGATGAATCGCGCCCCACGCGGCAGCGGCACACGACGCTCGGTGCTCGGATCGGGTAGGCGGTTCTCGTCGAGGTCCATCAGCAGCATGTAGCTGTCGGGGTCGTCGGTGAGCTCGACCCACGAGCGCACGACCCAGCCCTCGCCGTCGGGGTTGAGACGGTTGTTGTCGTCGCGGTGGAAGCTGCGCATAGCCGTCTCGTGATCCTGCGGCTCGAGCTTGATGATGCGGACCCGTCCGAAGTTGGCACCGATCGAGTCGACGTAGCGCTGGATCGTGGGCGCCTTCGACGCGTTGACCGTCCAGCTGGCGCCCTTGTCGGGCTTGCCCTTGTCCCAGAACCCGCGGCAGTCGAGCTCGCCGTCGGCAGAGGCCAGCGGCGCAAAGTTGGTGTCGCCACCGCTCTTCCAGTCCATGTACTCGAGGCCGAGCCACTCGCTCTCGGGAATCTCACCGCCGTACGGCGTGAGCGCCACGAACCCCGTCTCCGCGAGCGACGGGCACAGGTAGTGCGACGTCCGGGTGGGAATCGCCACGCTCCAGTGTTCCATCGTGGGCCAGAAGCTCATGATCCGCAGGCTACCAATGCACGATTTCCCGGCCTAGGGACCTCGGTCACGTCATCGGCCTCAGCCCAGCACGAGAACACGACACTGCACCGCGGTCAGGGAGCGGCGGTCGAGCCCGGAGCGGGTGCCGGCTGCAGCGTGGTGCCCGGCTGGCCCGGCAGCGTGGCGCCCGGCTGTGGTTCGCCGCCCGAGGGCGCGCTGCCGCTGGAGGGCACCAGCAGCACCTCACCTGCCTGGATGTAGTCGGGGTTCTTGATCTCGTTGATCGCGATCAGCTCGTCCATCGTCACGCCGTAGGCGTCGGCGATGATGAACAGGGTCTCGCCCGGCTGCACCGTGTGCTTGACGTACACGATGGTGGTGGTGACGAACACCGTGGTGGTGGTGGTCGAGGTCGTCGCAATCGGTGGCAGCGTGGCAACCTCGCCGGTGGAATCGCCGCCGCCGCACGCTGCGGCCAGCAGCGGCAGCCCGCCGGCCGCCGCCACAGCCAACCAGATCCGCCGGCGAGACATGAGCCGATCCTACGCCGTTTGCGCTGCTGCCGTCTGGTGCGGTCGGGCGGCGTTGCGGCCGTAGCCTCATCGACGCGCCATCGTCACGAGGGCGCACAGCATCACCTCACGCTCACCGCACCGATGGCCGACGAACTCCTTCCCACATACCCCGGTGCAGAGGCACCGGCGAGAACGCACCGAGTTGATCTCGACGGCCTCGGCATCGCAGTACACGAGTGGGGAAGCGAACGGGACGATCCGCTCTTCCTCGTGCACGGAGGCTTCGACTTCGCCCGCACCTACTCCGAGTTCGCCCCCCGACTCGCTCGAGCCGGCTGGCGTGTCATCGCCTGGGACCAGCGCGGCCATGGCGACAGCGATCACGCCGCGCTGTACGGGTGGGACGCCGACATCCGCGACGCGCTCAGCGTGATGGAGCACTTCACCTCGAAGCCGTCACCTGTCATCGGCCACAGCAAGGGCGGCGCACTGATGATCCAGTTGGCCGACGCCGAGCCCTTTCGCTTCAGCCATCTCGTCAATCTCGACGGTCTGCCCTCGAAACGACCCATGGCCGACCTCGCAGAGCACGAGCGCACGCGGATGATGGCGAGCGACATCACCGGCTGGCTCGACCACCGGCGCACCACCGCCGAGTCTGTGCGGCGAGCCGGCAGCCTCGAAGAGCTCGCACTGCGACGGTCCGCCATGAATCCCCGGCTACCGATCGAATGGCTGCGCTATCTCGTCACCGTCGGCGCCCGGCTCGACGCCGACGGCTGGCGCTGGAAACTCGACCCGTCGATGCGCTTCGGGGGCTTTGGCCCGTGGCGCCCCGAATGGACCGCCAGCCGGATGCCGGGCCTCGGCATGCCGTTCCTCGGCGTAATGGGCGACGAGCAGGAGCCGATGGGGTGGGGCACGCTGCCCGCGCAGGTCGTGCCAACCCTTCCGAACGGCGGCCGACTCGAAGTGCTCGAGCACACCGGCCACTTCGTGCACATCGAGCAGCCCGATGCCGTGACGTCGCTCGTGCTCGGATTCCTCGGCGGTGCACGATGACCGTCGAGATGCTCGTGCACTGCAGGGTGAGTCTCGCCCTTCACTCACTGCGGGTCGCCCACGGCAAGCCGCTCCTGCTCCTGCACGGCCTCGGCGAAGCGTCGCCCACGACCGTGCCCGATGCATATGCCGAGTGGCCTGGCCCGGTTCTCGCGCTCGATTTCACCGGACACGGCGCGTCGACTGTGCCGGTGGGCGGTGGGTACTCGGCCGAGATCCTGATGGCCGACGCCGACGCAGCGCTGGCACGCGTCGGCCCCTGCACCGTCGTAGGCCGAGGCATCGGGGCGTACGTCGCCCTGCTCATCGCCGGCGCACGCCCGTCGCTGGTTCGAGGCGCCGTGCTGTGCGACGGACCCGGCCTCTGGGGCGGCGCCTCAGGCCCCACCTCGGCCAGCTTCCCCGTGCTGCACCAGCCCCGACGCACACCCGACCCGTACGCGCTGCTCGAGCTCAGCCGCGATCTCCGGCCCCGCGACTACGCATCACTGTTCGCCCGTCTCGCCATCGAGCACTCAGGACTCGATGAGCCCATCACCGTCGCCGCAACCGTCCGGCCTCCATGG
>JBJOMQ010000008.1:0-28254 GCA_046052275.1 Actinomycetota bacterium
CGTGCTGCAGCAGACCAGGCACTGGGACGAGGCCGACGGCCGAACGCACACCCTGCGCACCAAGGAAGACGCCGACGACTACCGCTACTTCCTCGAACCCGATCTCGTGCCGATCGCCCCCTCGGCCGAGTGGATCGAGCGCGTGAGGGCGGCGCTGCCGGTGCTGCCGGCGGCGCGCCGCGCCCTTCTCGCGGCGGCGACCGGCGCCGATGCGGCCGGAGAGGCGGTGGCCAGCGTGGTCGAACGCGGGCAGGACGACTATGTGCTCTCCGTCGGCGCGGCCGGTGGTGACGTCGCCCGTGCGCTGGTACACGTGAAGGAAGCCTTCGCCGACGAGCCGGCAACGCCTCGACTCCCCGCCGCCGACCTCGCCGCGCTCACCCGGATGGAGACCGCCGGATCGATCACCGCCACCCAGGCCAAGGCCGTGCTCGCCGAACTCCTCGCTGCCAGCGGCGGTGATCCGGCTGCCATCGCTACCGCCAAGGGCTTCGAGGCCATGGACACCGGGGCGCTCGAGGCGATCGTCGACGAGGCGATCGCTGCCGACCCCGATGCGTGGGCGAAGTTCTGCGCCGGCGAGGGCAAGGCCATGGGCGCACTCGTCGGCTACGTGATGAAGGCAACGCAGGGCAAGGCCGACGGCAAGGCGGTGACCGCCCTGCTCAACCAGAGGAAGAAGGGCTAGGTTCCCTCGCATGGGCACCCCTGACAGCACCCCCGGCGTGAAGGTCGACGTCAAGCCGCGCAGCCGCGACGTCACCGATGGAATGCAGAAGGCACCGGCGCGCGCCATGCTGCGCGCCGTCGGCATGACCGACGACGACTGGGTGAAGCCGCAGGTCGCCATCGCCTCTGCATGGAACGAGGTGACGCCGTGCAACATGACGCTGCGCAAGCTCGCCCTCCACGCAAAGGACGGCGTGCGCGGTGCCGGCGGCTTCCCGATGGAGTTCGGCACCATCACCGTCAGCGACGGCATCAGCATGGGCCACGAGGGCATGCGTGCCTCGCTGGTGAGCCGCGAGGTCATCACCGACTCGGTCGAGACCGTCATGCACGCCGAGCGCTTCGACGGGTTCGTCGGCCTCGCTGGCTGCGACAAGAGCATCCCGGCGATGCTGATGGCCGCCGCACGCCTCGACCTTCCGAGTGTCTTCGTCTACAACGGCAGCATCATGCCTGGCGAGCACAACGGCGTGGCCCTCGACATCACGTCGGTGTTCGAGGCGGTCGGTGCGTGCGCCCTCGGCAAGATCTCCGAGGACGAGCTGCTCGAGATCGAGCGCAAGGCGTGTCCGGGCGAAGGTGCCTGCGGCGGCATGTTCACGGCCAACACGATGAGTTCCATCGCCGAGGCAATCGGCATGAGCCTGCCCGGCACGGCGTCGCCGCCAGCCATCGACAGCCGCCGCGAGGACGATGCCCGGCGCGCCGGCGAGGCGGTCGTGAACCTGCTTCGCCTCGGCATCACGCCGCGGATGATCATGTCGAAGAAGGCATTCGAGAACGCAATCGCCATCACGTCGGCGCTCGGCGGCAGTACGAATGCCGTCCTGCACCTGCTTGCACTTGCCAATGAGGCGGGCGTCGAGTTGCACCTCGACGACTTCAACCGCATCGCAGCGAAGGTCCCGCACATCGCCGACATGAAGCCCGGCGGCCGCTTTCACATGAGCGACCTCGACCGGATCGGCGGCGTGCCGGTCGTGATGAAGCACCTCCTCGATGCCGGACTTCTCCACGGCGACTGCCTCACGGTCACCGGCAAGACGATGGCTGAGAACCTGGCCGAGATCGATCCGCCTGCGCCTGACGGCGTGGTCGTGCATCCGCTCAGCAAGCCCATCCACGCAGAGGGCGGCATCGTGGTGCTCACCGGCACGCTTGCTCCGAAGGGGGCCGTGGTGAAGGTGGCGGGCCTTACCGCCGAGCAGAAGCAGTTCGTCGGCACGGCGCGGGTGTTCGACGGCGAGGACGGCGCCATGGAGGCGATCCTCAGCGGCTCGATCCAGCCCGGCACGGTGCTGGTGATCCGCTACGAGGGGCCAAAGGGCGGGCCCGGCATGCGCGAGATGCTGGCCATCACCGGTGCGCTGAAGGGTGCGGGCCGCGGTGCCGACTGCGCGCTCATCACCGATGGCCGGTTCAGCGGCGGCACCTGGGGATTCTGCATCGGCCACGTCGCACCCGAGGCCGTCGATGGAGGCCCGATCGCGATCGTCCGCGACGGCGACCAGATCAGCATCGACGTCAACGAGCTGAGCCTCGACCTGCTGGTCGACGATTCTGAGATTGCCCGCCGCCGTGCGAGCTGGGCGCCGAATCCGCCCCGCTACACCTCGGGCGTGCTCGGAAAGTACGCGCGCCTCGTGCAGGGTGCCGACACGGGTGCCATCACCAACACGCTCTGAGCACGCTGCCGCTCAGGCGAACACCATGACGCCGTCGTCGACGGGATCCTTGGCGAACATCTTGCGGTCCCGCGCATAGTCCTGCGGGTTGACCCAGGGCTCGCGGCTGCCCTGCTTGGGGAAGCGGTGCATCTCGCGCATCATGTAGCCGGGCGTGAAGTCGTCGATCCACGGCCGCAGTGGCATCACTGCATCGTCGGGACGCGGCACCGGAGTGCATGTGGTGGTGCCGGTGTCCGACATGTGGCGCAGCAGCCGGCACACATACGCGCTCACCAGGTCGGCGCGCAGTGTCCACGAGGCGTTGATGTAGCCGAACACCGACGACAGGTTCGGCACGCCGCTGTAGGCGAAGCCCTTGTAGGTGAGGGTGTCGGCGAAGTCGACCTGCCGGCCATCGACGAAGAAGTCCATCTCGCCGAGTGTCACGAGCTGCAGCCCGGTGGCGGTGACGATGACATCGGCGTCGAGATGGTCGCCGGACTCGAGCACGATGCCGGTCTCGTCGAACGATGCGATGCGATCGGTCACCACCGACGCAGTGCCGGCGCGGATCGCCTCGAAGAGGTCGCCGTTCGGCACGAGGCACAGGCGCTGGTCCCAGGGCCCATAGGGCGGGGTGAAGTGCCGCTCGACGTCGACGCCGGGGAGCTCGCTGCGCACCTTGTCGATGAGGTACTGCTTCACCTTGTCGGGCTTGGTGCGCGTACGCCGGTAGACCATCTGCTGGAAGGCGGTGTTCTTCCGGCGGGTGATGGCGTAGGCCGTGCGTGCCGGCAGCACCCTGCGCAGCAGGTTTGCGATCCAGTCCTGGTCGGGTCCGGCCGCCACGTACGACGGCGTCCGCTGCAGCATCGTCACGTGGGCGGCGCGAGCTGCCATTGCCGGGACGAGCGTCACCGCCGTGGCTCCCGAGCCGATGACGACGACGCGCGTGCCCGCATAGTCGAGATCGTCGGGCCAGTCCTGCGGGTGGATGATCGTGCCGGTGAAGCGCTCGCGGCCGGGGAAGTCGGGCGTGAAGCCGTGGCGGTAGCTGTAGTAGCCCGAGCACATGTGCAGGTACGAGCAGGTGAGTGACACCGGCCCATCGTCGGTCGCCGCAGTCACGGTCCAGTGCTGCGCCGCCGAGTCCCACTCGGCGCGCTCGACGCGGTGTCCGAAGCGGATGTGCCGGTCGATGCCGAACTCGCGGGCGGTCTCGTGCAGGTAGGCGAGGATCGACGGCCCGTCGGCGATGGCCTTCGGGTCGGTCCACGGCTTGAACGAGAAGCCGAGCGTGTGCATGTCGGAGTCGCTGCGCACGCCGGGGTAGCGGAACAGATCCCACGTGCCCCCGAGCGACTCGCGGCCCTCGAGGATCGCGTAGGTGCGGTCGGGGCACATCGACTGCAGGTGGTAGGCGGCGCCGATGCCCGACAGGCCGGCACCGACCACGATGACGTCGACGTGCTCAGCCACCGGACTGGAACCGGCCCACCTTGCCGCGGAAGAACAGCAGCGCATTGGGATCAGCGTCGGCGGGCGCATGGTCGAGTGCCTGCACTCTTCCCATCACGAACTTGTGGTCGCCGGCATCGACGACTGCCTCGATCGTGCAGTCGATCCACGCGATCACGCCATCGAGCAGCGGCGAGCCAGTGCCCGGCGATGGAGTCCAGCCAACCCCCTCGAAGGGGTGCTCGATGCTGCTCTTGGCGAACTGCCAGCACAGGTCGGCCTGGTCGGCGCCGAGCACGTTGACGCAGAACGACCCTGCGGCCTCGATCGCCTTCCAGCGACCGGAATCGGTCATCGGCAGGAATCCGACCAGGGGCGGGTCGAGCGACACCGACGTGAACGACCCGATGGTGAATCCCACCGGCCCCTCGGCACCGGCGGCGGTGACCACGGTGACCCCGGTGGGGAAGTGGCCGAGCACCTGTCGGAACGTGGCACTGTCGAACGACATGCGCGGAGACTAGAGCATTGACGGGCGTGCGATTCTGTTGCCGTGGCGTCGATCAGCAAGGCCGACTTGCGCAAGCGGATGGCAATGGTCCGCGACATGGTCGACGATCGTGTGATCCGCAGCGTGATGCTGTGGGCGGCCCTCGCCGAAGTGCCCGAGTTCGCCGCGGCTGACTGCGTGATGGCGTTCGTAGGAATGCGCAGCGAGCCCGACACCGATCCGCTGTTCGCCCGACTGGCGGCCGAGGGGCGTCGGCTCGTGCTGCCCCGGGTCGAGGACGGCCGCCTGGCGGTGGTGTCGGCCGACGGGCCGATGGCGACCAGCCGTTTCGGGGTGCTCGAGCCGCAGGGCCCTGCGCTCGATGCATCGGTGGTCGGGTTCGTGGTCGTACCGGGTCTGGCGTTCACCGCCGACGGCCGCCGCCTGGGCTACGGCGCTGGGTTCTACGACCGGTTCCTGCCGACCGTGGAGGCACCGAATGCGGGCGTGTGCTTCGCCGAGCAGCTGCTCGACGACCTGCCCACCGAGCCGCACGACGTGCGGGTGGAGCGGGTCGTCAGCGCCTGAGGGGGTTGCGAACCGGCGCAGGCCGGTGCCAGACTGGGGCCGATGCGTGCCTCGACGAGCGCCCTGCCGACAGTCGTCGTAGTACTCGTCTAGACGCACGCCCCGGCATCGATGCGTGCGTCACAGCCTCCCGTCGGGAGGCTGTTGTCGTTTTTCGGCCCAGAAGGAACCCAGTCATGAAACTCACCGGCGCCCAGGCCCTCATCAAGGCACTCGAGATGGAGCACGTCGAGACCATCTTCGGACTGCCCGGCGGCTGCATCCTGCCCGCCTACGACCCGCTGCTCGACTCGCCGATCCGCCACGTGCTGGTTCGTCACGAGCAGGGAGCCGGCCACATGGCAGAGGGCTACGCCCATGTCACCGGCCGCCCCGGCGTTGCCATGGTGACGAGCGGACCTGCCGCCACCAACATGGTCACCCCCCTGATGGATGCGTTCATGGACTCGATTCCCATGGTGTGCATCACCGGCCAGGTGGGCACCGGCGCCATCGGCACCGACGCCTTCCAGGAGTGCGACACGGTCGGCATCACGCGCAGCGCCACGAAGCACAACGAGCTCGTGATGACAGCTCAAGACCTTCCGCTGGCCATCCGCCAGGCGTTTCACATCGCGACCACCGGCAGGCCGGGACCGACGCTGGTCGACATCCCCAAGGACGTCCTCATCAACACGATGGACTGGTACTGGCCCACCGACGCCGAGGTGGCCGACAGCCTTCCCGGCTACCGGCCGGTGTCGAAGGGGCATCCGCGGATGATCAAGGAGGCCGCCAGGCTCATCCTCGCCAGCGAGCGGCCCATCCTCTATGTGGGCGGCGGCATCCTGAAGGCGCGCGCCGCCGAGGCGCTGCGCGAACTCGCCGAACTCACCGGCATCCACGTGGTCACCACCCTGATGGCCCGCGGTGCGTTCCCCGACGACCACCCGCTGTGCCTCGGCATGCCGGGCATGCACGGCAACGCCACTGCGATCACCGCCCTGCAGCGCAGCGACCTGCTGATCACGCTCGGTGCCCGCTTCGACGACCGCATCACCGGCAAGGTGTCGACGTTCGCCCCTGAGGCGAAGGTGATCCACGTCGACGTCGATCCCGCCGAGCAGGGCAAGGTGCGCCGCCCCGACGTGCCGATCGTCGGCGACGCCCGGCTCGTCATCGAGGAGATGGTGAAGGCGATCCGCGACATGCTGGCGGCCGGCGAGGTGCAGGCCGACACGTCGGCGTGGAAGAGCCGCATCAGCGGATGGCGCGAGCAGTTCCCGCTCAGCTACGAGCCCAGCGCGCCGGGCGAGGCGCTCAAGCCGCAGTACTGCCTCGAGCAACTGCGCGACTCGGCGCCCGAGGGCACGATCCTCGTCAGTGGCGTGGGCCAGCACCAGATGTGGAGCAGCCAGTACTGGCGATTCAACGAGCCCTACACGTGGGTGAACTCGGGCGGCCTCGGCACCATGGGGTTCAGCGTGCCCGCCGCCATCGGCGCCAAGGTGGGTCGGCCCGACCGCACCGTGTGGGCCGTCGACGGTGACGGCTGCTTCCAGATGACGGCGCAGGAGCTCGTCACGGCCAGCGTCGAGCGCATTCCCGTGAAGGTGGCCATCCTCAACAACAGCTACCTCGGCATGGTGCGCCAGTGGCAGGAGATGTTCTACGAGGAGCGCTACAGCGAGGTGTACCTGTCGCCAGAGGTGCCCGACTTCGTGAAGTGGGCCGAGGCGATGGGCTGCGTCGGCATCCGCGTCGACAGCCCCGAGGAAGTGCAGCCCGCCATCGACAAGGCCAACAGCATCGACGACCGCCCGGTGGTGGTCGACTTCCGGGTCGACGCTGCGGAGAAGGTGTTCCCAATGGTGCCCGCCGGCCAGAACAACGACGACGTCATCCTGCCGCAGTGGCAGCAGGCCAACCGCGAGTTCCTGCGATGAGCGCCGGTGCCATTGATGGCGTGAGCCACCACATCCTGTCGGTGCTGGTGCAGAACCGGCCGGGTGTGCTGGCCCGCGTGTCGAGCCTGTTCGCCCGCCGCGGCTTCAACATCTTCAGCCTTGCGGTTGCTCCGGCCGAGGACGACGGCTTCAGCCGCATCACCGTCGTGGTGGACGTCGAGGCGTCTCCGCTCGAGCAGATCACCAAGCAACTCTTCAAGCTCATCGAGGTCGTCAAGATCGTCGAGCTCGACCCGCGTCGGGCGGTTGAACGCGAGCTGCTGCTGGCCACCGTGCGGTGCTCGTCCGAGCAGCGCGGCCAGGTGGTCGAGCTCACCAACATCTTCGAGGGCAAGATCCTCGCCGTGGGGGTGGAGGCGATCACCGTGTCGCTCGACGGCCATCCCGACAAGCTCGACGACTTCGAGGAGCTGCTCTCGGGGTATGGGATCGTCGAATTGCAGCGCACCGGGCGGATCGCCCTTCCGAAACTCGACCGCGAAGCCCGCTTGCGGGCGGTCGCCGACCGCAAGTAGAAAGGCAAGCCATGCCGGCACACATGTACTACGAGGCGGACACCGATCCGTCGATCATCCGCGGCCGCAAGGTCGCCATCATCGGGTATGGCTCGCAGGGCCATGCCCACGCCCTCAACTTGAAGGAATCGGGCGTGCAGGTGGTGGTGGGCCTCCGCGAGGGCAGCTCGTCAGCCGCCAAGGCCGAGGCCGCCGGGCTGAAGGTGATGGGCATCGCCGAGGCGGCGAAGTGGGCCAACGTCATCATGCTGACGATGCCCGACACCGAGCAGAAGGCCACCTACGAGCAGTTCATCAAGCCGCACATGCGCAAGGGCAAGGCCCTCGCCTTTGCCCACGGCTTCAACATCCGGTTCAAGCGCATCCGCCCGCCCAAGACGGTCGACGTCATCATGATCGCCCCGAAGGGCCCGGGCCACCTGGTGCGTCGCACCTACACCGAGGGTGGCGGTGTGCCATGCCTCATCGCCGTCCACCAGGACGCCACCGGCCAGGCCAAGGAGTTGTCGCTCAGCTATGCGCAGGCCATCGGCGGCGCCCGAGCCGGCGTCATCGAGACCACCTTCGCCGAGGAGACCGAGACCGACCTGTTCGGTGAGCAGGCAGTGCTGTGCGGCGGCCTCACGGCACTCGTGCGCGCCGGTTTCGAGACGCTCGTCGAGGCGGGCTACCAGCCCGAGATGGCGTACTTCGAGTGCCTCCACGAGGTGAAGCTCATCGTCGACCTCATGTACGAGGAGGGCATTGCCGGGATGCGCTACAGCATCAGCGACACTGCCGAGTACGGCGACGTCACCCGCGGCCCCCGCATCGTGACGCCGAAGACGAAGGCCGAGATGAAGAAGATCCTCAAGGAGATCCAGACCGGGCGCTTCGCCAAGGAGTGGATTGCCGAGAGCGAGGCCGGCCGGCCGAAGTTCAAGCAGCTCCAGGCCGAGGGCAAGGCGCACCAGATCGAGGAGGTCGGCACCCAGCTTCGCGGCATGATGCCGTTCCTCGGTGCCGGCAAGCAGCGCGTTGCCGACGTCTCCGGCGGCTGATCCGTCGCTGCACATCAGCGGACCTGCAGATTCCCGCCGCTGAGCTGGATCGGGTCCGACTCGGCCTCGACCACCTCGCCATCGATGGCGATGCCGAACGCATCGGGCTTGGCCTGCTTCGGTCCGCCGCGGCGGGCGAGGCTCGACTGGCCGCCGTCGGCGACCCATACCTGGAACGTGACGGTGCGGGGGTTGATCCAGCGCTCGGTGTCGGGGTTGTAGTCGTAGAGCGTGCCGGTGCCCATGAAGACAGCGCACTTGGCGAAGGTGAGCTCACCGACGGTGGGGCAGGGGACGGGTGCGTAGTAGCCCGAGACGGTGCCCTTCAGGCGGTTGGTGTCCTGATGCGTCCACAGCACCTGGCCCGTCACCGTGGTGAGGTCGAGGCGGCGGTTCACCTTCACCTGCACCGTGTAGCCGAAGTTCACGCGGGGCGGTGAGGCATCGACCCTGTACCAGCCGCCGCCCGTGGTGGCTGCGTCCCTGTTGAAGACGACAACGGTGCCGAGCCCGTCGGCGTAGATGCAGCCCTCCGTGTCGGTTGCCTTTGCCGTCACCTCGTAGACGCCGACCTCGAGCGAGGCGGTGGCCGTGGCCGTGCCGTCGAGGCCGCTGGTGCCGGTGACGATGACCGGGCTGCCGGCGACCGGTGTGAGCGTGAAGGTCACCTCGACTCCGCTCTCGCACATTGCAGTGCCGCCGTCGATCGTCGCCGACAGCTTGGTGGTGCCGAAGCCGTCGGCATCGAAGAACTCGCCGTTGAACGTGATGTCGAGTTCCTCGATCGCAAAGACGTCGTGTGCCTGATCGTCAGTTGAGTCGGCATAGAAGCGCACGAGGCTCGTGTCGGTGTACGTGGCGTCAATGGCAGTGCTCGTGGGCGCTGTGGTGGTGAATGAGCACGAGAAGTCGAACAGCAGGTTGGTGGCGGTGCTGCTCAGCAGGGAGTCAGCGCACGAGTCGGTGCCGTTGTCGACGTCGACGCGGCCGGGGAGCGAGATGATGCCCGAGGTGTCGCCGCCGAGGCCGGTGATGGCCACCGTGCCCGAGGTGGTGACCTGGTTGCCGACGAACGTGGGATCGGGCGTGCTCGAGGTGAGCGTGGTGGAGGTGTCGACGAGCGGCCAGAACCCGACGGCTCGGCCGAGCGCGAGGTCGGCGAGAGGGAACTCCGTCGGTGCGACGTGGTCGGGGTCGTCGGTGTATGACGCGATCCACGGGTCGGTGTCGACGGTGCCGAGCACGCCGCCGGTGTTGCCGGACGGGCCTGTCGAGTCGTCCCACCAGTTCAGGGTTGCATCGAGGCTGCCGTCGCCGAGATTGCGGATGATGTAGCCGGCCCATGCGTCCAGGGGGTCGCTGTCGACCGCGATGCCGCTGTCGAGGAATGCGTTGGCGTGGATGTCGATGGTGTCGGCGTCGGCACCTACTGCGACGGTGATTGCCCGCCCGACGACTTCATCGGTGAACCAGTTGTGGACGACGTCAAGGTTGGCCGAGGGCTGCCAGTACCCGTATTCGGTGCCCCAGAGCCCGATCCGCCCGCCATTCAGGAAGGAGTTGCCAACGATCGATCCGGTGTCGATGCCGATCGTGCCGCCCGTGTCCTCGACCACGTTTCCGGACATGAGGCCGTTGTGGATGTTGCCGATGTTGAATGCCGACTCATTGTCGTGGAACCAGTTGCCCGAGAGCGCCATCGTCTCGATGACGTAGGTCGCAGGATCGGCACCGTCGAAGAGCCCGTACGTCGAGAAGCCGATGTCGTTGCCAGTGATCTGCAGATCGGTGATCGTGGGTACGGTCGTCGGCAAGCCAACTGAGCCGAGCTTGATCGCGGCTTCAGAGTCAGCAGTCAGCTCGGTGTGCACGATGTTGTCGACAATGCGCACGTCGCTGAGCTGGTCGGCCTCGAGGAGGATGCCAGCCAGGTAGTCGTCGGACGTCGAGGGTGAATGGATCCAGTTGTGCGAGATCTGGATGTTGTCCCATGTGCCACTCGAGGTGATGCCCCTGCGGGCATCGATTATCTCGAAGCCATCGAAGACCACGTCGTCTGAGGCGATTGTCACCGCGTACTGACTTGAGATCGTGGTCTCCCCGCCGACGCGGCCCAAGGAGTCGGGATCGACTCCGAACTGGGCGCCCTTCAGCACGAGTGGGCGGTCGATCGTGATGCTCTCAGCGAAGGTCTCGGGAGCGACTGTGATCGGGGATGGGTCAGTGGGATCGTCGATCGCTGCCTGGATCGTCGAGTAGGTGCAGCCCGAGGCACACACGTCGTAGGTGATCGCCTCGGCGACTGGCGACGGTGCGGCGATCGCAGTGGCGAGGAGTGTGGCGGTGAGCATGATGCGGCGCATGGATGCAGCGTGCGGCGTGGCACTGCGGTGCACTGGTGCCGACCCTCATGCAGTCGTCGGAGAACGGTTGCCGAACGGCACGGCGAAATATGACTTGTCTGGTCGGGAATTGGCCGGTAGGGTCGCCGCCCATGAGCAGCACATGGGGTTTCGAGACACGGCAGATCCACGTCGGGGGCGACCCCGACCCGACCACCGGGGCCAGGGCCGTGCCCATCTACCAGACCACCAGTTACGAGTTCCGCGACGCCGCCCACGCCCAGAACCTGTTCGCCCTTGCCGAGGTGGGCAACATCTACACGCGCATCATGAATCCCACCCAGGGAGCGCTCGAGGCACGGGTGAACTCGCTCGAGGGCGGCTGCACCACCGCCATCGGCCTTCCCGGCACGCTGGCAGTCGCCAGCGGGCAGTCGGCCGAGACGCTCGCCATCCTCACGCTGGCCGAGGCGGGCGACCACATCGTCGCAAGCCCGTCGCTCTACGGCGGCACCTACAACCTGCTGCACTACACGCTGCCGAAGCTGGGCATCGCCGTCGACTTCGTCGACGATCCCCACGACCTCGAGAACTGGAAGCGGCTCGTGCGGCCGAACACCAAGGCCTTCTTCGGCGAGACGCTGGCCAATCCGAAGAACGACATCTTCGACATCGAGGGTGTGAGCGCTGTCGGGCATGCGCAGGGGATTCCGCTCATCATCGACAACACGGTGGCGACGCCGTACCTCATCCGGCCGATCGAATGGGGTGCCGACATCGTCGTGCACAGCCTCACCAAGTTCGCCGGTGGCCACGGCACCTCGATCGGCGGCTCGATCACCGATGGCGGCCGCTTCGACTTCGGTGCCAGCGGTCGCTTCAAGAACTTCATCGAGCCCGACCCGAGCTACCACGGACTCGCCTACTGGCCGGCGCTCGGCGCCGGCAGCTACATCCTCAAGGCACGCGTGCAGATGCTCCGCGACCTCGGCATGGCAATCTCGCCATTCAATGCCTTCCTCATCCTCCAGGGCCTCGAGACGCTCAGCCTGCGCATGGAGCGTCACTTCGCGAATGCCCAGCGAGTCGCCGAGTACCTGGCCGCCCACCCGCAGGTCGAGCAGGTGTCGTATGCCGGACTGCCAACAAGCCCGTGGCACGAGCGGGCGAAGAAGTACGGCGGCGGACGCGGCTACGGCAGCGTGCTCGCCTTCGACATCGCACGTGGCTCGAACGGCTCAGCGCGCGAGGCAGGGCAGAAGTTCGTCGAGGCGCTGCAGCTGCACAGCCATGTCGCCAACATCGGTGACGTGCGCAGCCTCGTGATCCACCCGGCCAGCACCACGCACAGCCAGCTCACCGAGGACGAGCAGGTCAGCACTGGAGTGCGCCCCGGCCTCGTGCGGCTGAGTGTCGGCCTCGAGACCATCGACGACATCCTCGCCGACCTAGAGGTGGGCTTCGCCGCCGCCAGATGAACTGTGGCGCATCACTGCGGTGATGCGCGCCAGGCCACCCATGGCCTCAGTATGTATGATCCGCGACGTGCCGCACGTGCGAGCTGATCTCGTGATGGCCCACCGTCGGTCGTTCGACCACGTCGTTGCTGCCGGCTCGCTGCTCACCGGCGCCGAGCGCCGCCGGATTGCCGAGGTCGCGGCGGCCGCATATCTCGATGAGTCGCCCTCGCCGCCATGGGAGCGGCCGTACGGAGAACCACTGCTGGATGCGACGTATCGGCTGTCCCGCCATGCCGGAACTCTCACCAGGGAGTGGTACGAGGCGCTGGTCGCCGAACTCGGAGATCCCCTGCGCTGGGTCGAGGCGGTGGGCGTCGTGTGCGCCACGGTGCCGGTGGTGGCTCTCGCCCGTGCCATCGGCCTGCCCCAGCCACCGATTCCCGACGCTGTGCCGGGACAGCCAACAGGGTTGCAGGCGCGCGTGATCGAGTCGGGATCGCTCAACTGGGTGCCGGTCGCGGCTCCCGCCGACCAGGTGGCGCCGGTCGTGCAGGCTCTGAGTGCCCTCCCGGCAGAGTGGACCAACCTGTGGCAGCTCGCTGCAGCGCAGTACATGAGCGACCGCCAGATGGATGATCCGCGATGGACGCGCGGCACCCTCAGTCGGGCGCAGATGGAGCTCGTCGCCTGGCGGTTGGCGCTCGTGCGCGAGTGCCACTTTTGAACGAATGCCCACGAACGCATGCTCAGTTGGAGCAGCGCAGCAGAGGGACGCCAGGACGGTGCCGGTCTCGAGTTCGAGGCCGAGTTGCTGGCGTTCACCGATGCCATCGCCGGCTACGACGACGTAGCGCTGACTGAGGCGCGGTCGGCACTCGAGCGCTCCGCCGGCATCGAGTTCATGGTCGATGCCGCTGCGGTTGCGGCCAACTTCGAGATGATGACGCGTGTCGCCGACGGAACCGGGGCGTACTAGCTACTCGTCCTGCTCGCGCAGGAAGCGCTCGAACTCGGCGGCAAGGTCGTCGGCCGATGGCATGAGTGCCTCGATCCGGCGGTCGTAGTCGCGTTCGAGCCGCCCCACGTAGTCGGCGAGCTTCGGGTCGTCGTCGACAGCCTCGTCGTGGACGCTGCGCCAGCTCGACGCCTGGCTGTCGAGCTCGGACGACGAGGTCGGCACACCCAGTACGTGCTCGAGGTGACGCAGCAGGGCGGCGCTGCTCTGCGGATGCTTGGCATTGCCGAGGTAGTGCGGCACTCCGACCCGCAGCGACACGGCGGGGATTCCCTCCGCGTCGAGCCTGGTCTGGAGCACGCCGACGAGCCCGGTAACCCCCTGATACTGCGGGCGCGAGAGGCCGAGTGCGCTCGCCAGTCGGGCATTCGTCGAACTGCCCACCACTGCGGGCGGACGCGTGTGCGGCACAGGCTCTGCCGCCGCTCCGAGCGTGACCACCGCCTCGCAGTGGAGCTCGCGGGCCACTCGCACCACGCAGTCGGCGAACGTGGCATACCTGAGGTGGGGCTCGACGCCGGCGAGCAGCACGAGATCGTGGGCGAGTCCAGGATGCCGGACGACGCGGAACTCGTTCTCAGGCCAGCGAACGAATCGCTCCTCGGCATCGTCGAACTCGACGAGTGGGCGCTCCTGCGTGAAGTCGAAGAACGGATCGGGATCGATCGAGGCAACGACCGGCGCAGCTCGTTCGGACATCAGCTCCTCGACTGCGTCGGTGGCCACCTCGGCGATGTCGAACAGCCCGCGGAGAGCGATCACCATGATGGGTCGATTCAGCGGTACGAGTTGCTCGAACGCGGTGATGAGGGGTGTCATGCGAGTCGCTCCACGACATAGTCGATGCACGCAGTGAGCGCGGCGATGTCGTCAGGGTCGACCGACGGGAACATGCCCACCCGCACCTGGTTGCGCTGCAGCGAGCGATAGCTCTCGGTATCGACGATGCCGTGCGCTCGCAGCACGTGGTTGACCGTCGATGCTTCGACACCGTGAAGGTCGATGATGCCGACGACGGCGCTGCGCTGCATCGGATCGGTGACGAATGGGGTGGCGTACTGCGATGCATCGGCCCACCCGTAGAGCCGCATGGCGGAGGTGCGGCAGCGCTCGATGCACCAGTCGAGACCGCCGTTGCCGAGCATCCACTCGATCTGCTCCTGCAGCAGCACGAGTGTTCCGATCGCCGGCGTGTTGTAGGTCTGGTCGGCGAGCGAGTTGTCGAGCGCGATTCGCAGATCGAGCGACGCGGGACACCACCGGCCACTGGCGCTGATCGATCGGATTCGCTCGGCCGCCCTCGGCGAGCAGGCGGCCAGCCACAGTCCGCCGTCGGCAGCGAAGCACTTCTGAGGCGAGAAGTAGTACACGTCGACCTCGTGGTGCAGCCATGGCAGGCCGCCGGCGGCAGATGTGGCATCGACGACCACGAGCGCGTCTGTCTCGGGACGGCGCAGGTGCATCGAGACACCGGTGCTGGTCTCATTGTGGGTGAGCGCCACGACGTCGACGTCGGCTGGAGCGGTATCGGCGATGGGTGGGTGCGTGCCAGGCTCGCTGCGGACAATGAGGGGCTCGCCGATGTGAGGTGCAGCCGTGCAGGCATCGGCAAACTTCTGCGAGAACTCGCCGAAGACGTAGTGCTGGCTGCGTCGCTCGATCAGGCCGAATGCGGCGCAGTCCCAGAATGACGTGGCACCGCCATTGCCGATCACGATCGTCCAGTCGCTCGGAAGGCTGAAGAGTTCGTGCAGTCCGCGCCTCACGGCGCCGAGGAGCCGCTTCACGGGCGGTTGCCGGTGTGATGTGCCGAGGACCGACTGGTTGGCGCGGGCGAGTGCGAGCACCTGCTCGGGGCGCACCTTCGACGGGCCGCAGCCGAACCTGCCATCGACTGGCAGCAGGGTGCTCGGGATCTCGATGCTGGCCGTGCGTTCGCTCATGCCGCGAGTCTCCCCGCCGGTAGCCTCGGGCACGTGACACGAAGCCCTGCACGCACGTCCGCCCGTCTCGCTGCCATCGCTGAATCGGCCACGCTCGCCGTCGATGCGAAGGCGAAGGCATTGAAGGCCAAGGGCGAGAACGTCATCGGGTTCGGGGCGGGCGAGCCCGACTTCCCGACACCCGAGAACATCGTCGAGGCCGCGGTGCGCGCCTGCCGCGACCCCAAGATGCACAAGTACACGCCGGCTGCCGGACTCCCCGAATTGCGCGAGGCCGTCGCTGCCAAGACGCTGCGCGACAGCGGCGTGACCGTGCAGTCGTCGCAGGTGCTCGTCACGAGCGGCGGCAAGCACGCCGTGTTCACTGCCTTCGCTGCGCTGTGCGATCCGGGCGATGAGGTCATCTGCCCCGCACCGTACTGGACGACCTATCCCGAGGCCATCGTGCTGGCTGGCGGCGTGCCAGTCGTGGTCGACACCGACGAGTCGACCGGCTTCAAGGTGACGGTCGAGCAGCTCGACCGTGCCCTCACGCCGCGCACCAAGGTGCTGCTGTTCGTCAGCCCCGACAACCCGTCGGGCGCCATCTACTCGCCCGAGGAAGTCGAGGCGATCGGCCGCTGGGCCGTCGATCGCGGTGTCTGGGTGCTCACCGACGAGATCTACGAACACCTCGTCTACGGCGACAACCGATTCGTGTCGATGCCCGCCGTCGTGCCGGGCCTCGCCGAGCAGTGCCTCATCGTGAATGGTGTTGCCAAGACCTATGCCATGACGGGCTGGCGAGTGGGCTGGCTCATCGGACCCGGTGACGTGATGAAGGCGGCCGTCAACTTCCAGTCGCACAGCACGTCGAATGTGAGCAACGTGGCGCAGATCGCCGCACTCGAGGCGGTGAGCGGCGACCTCTCGGCGGTCGCCCGGATGAGGGAGGCATTCCAGCGGCGGGCGATCACCATGCACCGCATGCTGAACGAGATCCCCGGTGTTACGGCAATCGAGCCGCAGGGCGCCTTCTACTGCTATCCGAATGTGAAGGCCCTGCTCGGCCGCCCGCTCGGACCCAATGGCACCGTCTGCGCGACGACACTCGAGCTGGCCGACGCTGTCCTCGGCGAGGCGAAGGTGGCGTTCGTTCCCGGCGAGGCATTCGGCACGCCCGGCTATGCGCGCTTCAGCTTCGCCATGGCCGATGCCGACATGGAGGAGGGCATCCGCCGCATCCACCAGTGGGTCACCGCATGACGGCCGTGCCCGATCTCGAGCACCTCTCGCTCGAGTGGCTTCGTGCCAAGCCGGGTGCGAAGTGGGCGCGATTCGATGCGCCGTTCGCGGCGTGGGTGGCCGACATGGACTTCCGGCCGCCGCAGTGCGTCACGGATGCGATCGGCGAATTCATCGCGGGTGGCGACCTCGGCTATCCCAACTATCGGCACCCGACCGGCGGGTCGCCGGCGACCGACGCCTGGATCGAGCGCTGCGCAGTGCGATATGGCTGGCAGGTCGATGAGGCACACGTCCGTGAACTGGTCGATGTCGTGCAGGGCATCCAGATGGTGCTGCACGTGTGCACTGAGCCTGGCGACGGTGTCGTGGTGCACACGCCGGCCTACCCGCCGTTCCTTCGCAGCGTCGAGGACAGCGGCCGGCGTGTCGTGCGACTCGCAGCTCGCGCCGACGCCGCCGGCTCAGCAGGCTGGAGCTTCGACTACGACGACCTCGAGAGGCGGCTCGTCGCCGAGCCGGCACGGGTGCTGCTCCTGTGCCATCCGCACAATCCCACCGGGCACGTGTTCTCTGATGCCGACCTCAGCCGGATGGCCGACATCGCCGAGCGACACGACCTGCTGGTGATCTCCGACGAAATCCACGCCGACCTCTCGTATGTCGGCCCGCACACGCCGATCGCGAAGATTGCGCCAGACCGCACAGTCACCCTGCAGGCAGCGTCGAAGGCCTTCAATCTCGCCGGCGTGCGATTCGCTGTCGCACACATCGGCCCGCAGTGGGTTCGCGACCGCATCGCCGCTCTGCCCGATCACCTGCTCGGCGCCACCAACGCCGTCGGCGCCATTGCCGCCGCAGCCGCATGGACCCATGGCGATCCCTGGCTCGAGGCGGTCCTGGGGCAACTCGACGACAATCGGCACCTGCTGGCGCAACTGCTCGGCGATCACCTGCCCGAGGTGCGGTACTCGGTGCCTGACGCGACGTATCTCGGCTGGCTCGACTGCCGAGCGCTCGGCTGGGGCGACGACCCGACCGAGGAGTTCACCCGCCGCGGCGCAAAGCTCAGCGAAGGCCCGAACTTCGGCATCGAGGGCCACGGCTTCGCACGGCTGAACTTCGCCACGTCACCCGAGGTGCTGCGCGCCATCGTGGCGCAGATGGGCACTGCTCAGTAGTCGATGCCGCGCTTGGCGAGGATGCCCATGTCGTAGGCGTGCTTGACGTGGCGCATCTCGGTGACCGTGTCGGCGACGTCGATGAACTCCTGCGGAGCGTCTCGCCCAGTGATGACGACGTTTACGTGTCGCGGCCGATTTTCGATCGTCTTCACGACGTCAGCGGTCGGAACCCATCCCCATGAGCACAGGTACGTGAGCTCATCGAGGATCACCAGGTCGTAGTCGCCGCTCGAGATGATCTCATCGGCCTCGTTCCAGGCGGCCTGCGCAAGGTCGATGTCGTGCTGGAGGTTCGCGGAGTCCCAGGTGAAGCCCCCGCCGCGGGCGCGCCAGTCGACACCCAGCTGCCTGCCGACCTTCTCCTCGCCGACCTTCCACTCGCTGCTCTTCACGAACTGCACCACGGCGACTTTCCAGTCGCGGGCGATGGCACGGACCATGACGCCGAAGGCAGCCGAGCTCTTCCCCTTGCCGTTCCCAGTGTTGACAAGGACGAGCGAATCGGCGCTGCGGCCGCCCTCTGGGATCGGGCTCTCGGTGAGGGGCTCTGTGGAGTCGGCGTTCATAGGGGGAAACGGGAGTGTAGGTGCAGCGCGGCGGGCAGGCATGGTTGGGGCGGCAAGTCGCGTATACGGTGCGCCGGATGCTGGATCCGATGCTGCGGATGGCGATCGACGGCGCGGTGCGGGCACACCGCGCCCTCGAGGGTTCGATCGCCGGACTCGACGACACGGCGGTGCGGCGACCCTGCCTGCTCGACGGGTGGAGCGTCGGCCATCTGCTGGCGCACCTCGCGCGCAACGCGGAGTCGCATGTCCGGGTGCTTGAGGGGGCGCGTCGTGGCGAGCGGGTCGCGCAGTACCCGGGTGGCCCTGCACAGCGGGCTGGCGACATCGAGGCCGGATCAGCACAGTCCGCATCGGTGCTCGTTGCGGATGTCCTTGCCGCCGACGCGGCGCTCGAGACGTGCTGGCTCTCGTTCGACGAATGGCCGGCCGATCTTGGCGTCGACGACATCGTGCTGCGGCGCTGGCGCGAGGTCGAGGTGCACCACGCAGATCTCGGACCGGCGTACGGGCGCACCTACCGCGACTGGTCGCCCGCCTACCTGCGCCTCGAACTGCGCACGCTGACCATGCTGTGGGATAGCCGCCGTCCGATGGGACTCACCGGACTGCCGGCAGCGGTGATGGCAGCTGACGAGCCCGAGCGCCTCGCCTGGCTGCTTGGCCGACACGGCATCGATGGCGTCGAACCGGCAGGATTGATGCCATGACGCGTCGTCGTGCAGGTTCGCTTCTTGCCGTTGTCATGGCGCTGCTGGCTTCGTCGGCGCCCCGAGTCGACGCGCACGCGGCGCTCGAGTCGAGCACGCCCGCAGCGAACAGCGTGCTCGAGTCGGTGCCGGCCTCGATCGTCCTCGACTTCGACGACGGCGTCGAGCCCTCACTGGCGGCAATCGAGCTCGTGGATGGCGACGGCAGGCCGATCGCGGTCGACGCGCCCAAACGGGGCGACGACGACACCGTTGTGTCGGCGGCTGTCGCCGACAGCGAGTCGCTGGGCGATGGGCTCTACGCCGTTGCCTGGAAGGTGACCTCCGACGACGGCCATGTGGTGGAGGGGGCCTTTGCCTTTCAGGTCGGCACTGCGGCCGCCGGCGACAGCGATGCCCTGCTCGCCGGACTCGACAGCTCGGGTGATGATCTCGTCGACGTGCTGTATGCCGTTGCCCGATTCCTGTCACTGCTCGGCGCGATCGTGCTGCTGGGCGGTGGCTGGTGGGCGAGTCGCAAGGGTGGAGCGCTCGGCCAGTGGCGGTCGACGCGACTCGTGCTGCGGAGTGCTGCGGTCGTCGCCCTGGTGGGCTCGTTCGGTGCACTGGCCGGGTTCACCGCGACGGTGGGCGAGGGACTGGGTGGCGCGCTCAGCGTGTCGACAGGTCGGGCATTGCTTGCCCGCTGCGTGCTGTTGGCTGTGATCGCTGCACTGCCGTCGGGAACGCGTCGGTGGTTCGGCGCCTCAGCACTGGCCGTGGTGTCGTTCCCGTTGGCCGGACATCCGTCGTCGCTTGATCCATGGCCGCTGTGGGCGCTCGTCGACAGCGTGCACCTCGTGGCAGTGGCGGCGTGGTTCGGAGGCCTTGCCGTGCTTGCCACGCTCCGCCGCCAGCACCTGGCCGAGACATCCACCGAGATGGTGGCTCGACGCTTCTCGCTCGTTGCCACGGTTGCCGTGCCCCTGGCGGTGCTCACCGGTGTCGCGCAGGCCTGGCGTCAGGCAGGCAGCCTCGACGACGTGTCGGCGACCGCGTGGGGGCGGATGCTCCTCGTGAAGGTCGTCATCGTGGTCGTCATCCTTGCCATTGCGGGTGCCGCGCGCTGGGTGGTGCAGCACGAGGGAGTGATGTCGCTGCGGCGGACGATGCTCGTGGAGGCAGTTGCGGGAGTCGCAATTCTCGGCCTCGTGGCCGCCATGGTGGGCACGTCGCCGCGACCGACGGATGCTGCGGCGCCGTTCGAGGCGACGCTGGCCGCGAGCGACGTGATCGTGTCGCTGGTCGTCACGCCTGCCTCGATTGGCACCAACGAGGTGCACATCGTGGTCTCACGCGCCGGAGGGGCGTTGGCGCCGATCGCCGGCCTCGAGGCACGCGTCTCGCTGCCGTCCACCGGCGTACCCGCCTCGCCGGTCACGATCACGCGCGAGGGCCCCGATCACTTCAGTGGGACGGTCACGTTCGCGCAGGCTGGCCTGTGGGTGCTCGACGTCGTCGTGGCCCCCGACGAGTCGACCGAGACGCTCGTGTCCACCGAGGTGCTCGTCGGCGGCGGATGACGAACACGTCACTGCCTCAGATGGCGAGCTGTGCGGTCGACCGCCCCGCCTCCTCTGGGCCGAGCACCGACCACACCAGGGCGGTGAGCCGGACGGCGGGGTCGCCGTCGGCGCCACCGGGCAGGCGAGACCGCCACGAGATGAACCGCTGTACGTAGTCGGTGAGTGGATCCGACGCGTCGGCGTCCGGCGTGGGTGGCGGTCTGGTGTCGGCCGGCAGGATGCCGTGGGCTCGCCACTGCGCCACGGTCGCCGTGGCGATGGCATCGGCAGCCAGTACAAGCGTCGCCCTGTGCGCATACTCGGCGTCGCTGGCGGCTCGTGCAGGGTCGGGCCTGAAGGGCTGTGAGAGTCGTTCGGCCACAGTGACCGTGGCCTTGGCTGCAGAGGGGGCGAGGGCGCTGCCCGAGACCGCGCCGGCCACTGCGCCGGCGACGGTGCCGGCCACGATCCACAGGCGGTGCCATACCACCAGCTGGTCTGCCGCAGCGGCGCGCCGCACGCCGACTGCGAGCCCGCCGAGCAGTCCGAGATACGAGCCCAGCAGTTCGACGAGGGCGAGATCCGATGTCGACCGAGTGACTGCATCGGCGACCTCCTCGACGACCCGTTCGGCGCCGATCAGCAGCCACTCGAGCGACTCGATGTCGCGGACGACGAACGACAGCAGCGCAGCCCGTTCCTCGGCGGTGGATGTCCACTCCGAGTGCAGCGGGGCAAAGTGCAGCGTCCACGGAGTGATGAGCGCCACGAGAAAGCGGCGCCACTCGTGTTGATAGGACTCGTCGATGGGATTGTGCGTGAGCTCGTAGTGGCGGAACCACCCGATGAAGCCGAGCACCGCCCGCTCGGCATCTGCTGGGCTGAGCGCCTCGACGCCGACCATGGCGACTCGCTGCGCGAGCCGCCAGTCGGCGGCGGAGTCGAACAGCAGCGCAGGGTCGTCGGCGGCCCGCAGGACGAAGGCCGCAGCGCGTGAGGGATTGCCCGCGTCGTCGAGCATCTGCAGGAAGAGTGAATCGGCGGGATTCGGCAGGTGGTCGGTGGTCTCGACCGCGGATGCGGTTGACATCCAGGTGCGCAGGGTCGATGCGGCTTCATCGGCGAACGTGCTGCCCTCGAGCCTGGCGAGGAGTGGGAGCATGTGCTGCTCCCACTCGGCAGCTATCCGATGGAGCATCTCGTCGGTCTCGGCGAGCGCAGGCTCGACATCATGCAGGAATGACACGCTGCTCGACGCGGCGCGAAGCTCGACGGCGCAGGATCGGGCAGCGGCATGAAGTGCAGCAACTCGCTGCGGATCCCAGCCGAGCACGGGATCAACCGATCGAGTCCCAGCGACGCGCCTGTGCGGCGAGTGCGTCGGCATGGCTGGCGAGTGTCCGCCGGTGCGTGTCGAGCCGCCACTCGAATGACGCTGCCGCCGGGCCGTGCCACGTGCCAGCGCCGCCATGGCGCTGCACCGACTCGACGTCGTCGACGAGTGCACGGAGACGTGCCGACACTCGCCGAAGGGTGTCGGCGCGACGGCGGAGTGCAGCGAACTCGTCAGGGAGCACGATCGACTGCCGACAGCGCCGAACTGTCGCTGGCAATCGAACGCATCACCAGGTGGTGGGGAAGCTGCGTGGCCTCGTCGACGAAGCCACCTCCGCGGACGGCGAAGCCGTGCCGTTCGTAGAAGCGCAGCGCGGCGTCGCGAGCGCGGGCCCACACGATCCGGTAGCCAGCGGCGGCCATGCGTCTGACACCCTCGTCGAGCAGCAGTCCGCCGATGCCCGTGGCCTGCAGCGTGCGGTCGGTGGCCATGCCGCGCAGCTGCACGGCGCGGTCCTCAGTGGTGCCATCGACCGGATCCGCATACTGACGTGGCACCCACGATGAGACCGCCAGAATGGGCTCGCCGTCAGCGTCGAGGTCGCGCACTCCCAGATGGACGACGCCGTCGAGGTGATCCTCGGCAAACGAGACCTCCTTCGTCGGCGTGTCGTATCGGAGGACGCTGAGGCGCAGTGCGTGGGTGTCGTGAGCGGTGATCTCGACGACCTCGAGCCTCGTCATGGTGCCGAGTGTGCCAGATCGGCCAGCGAGACGACCCTTGTGGCAATGGCTGCAGCCTCGGCACGGTCGTGAGTGACCAGGAGACCGGTCGTATGGGCGAGCATCGAATGAAGTTCGCTGGCAAGTCGATCGTGCAGGTCGCGGTCGAGGCCGGTGAGCGGCTCGTCGAGCAGCAGGACCTCGGGAGACGGTGCAAGGGCGCGGGCCAGGGCGACGCGGGTCGCCTCGCCGCCACTCAGGTCGCCTACGCGTCGGCGCTCAAAACCGGCGAGACCGACGAGTCGCAGCATCTCGCTGACGCGGTCGTCCACGTCGGCCTTGCGCTGGCCGCGCATCCGGAGGCCGAAGGCCACATTCCCGCCGACGTCGAAATGCGGGAAGAGTTGCTGGTTCTGGAAGACCATGCCGATGCCGCGCCGATGAGGCGGCACGACCGAGACGTCGCGACCGTCGAGGAACACCGACCCGTCGTCGGGGACTATGAGGCCGGCGATCGCCTTCAGCAGGGTGCTCTTTCCTGATCCCGATGGGCCGAGCAGGCCGACCATCTCGTTGTCGAGCGTCAGCGACACACGGTCGAGCACCGTCGTCGTGCCAAACCTGACGGTGATGTCGCGGGCCTCGAGTCTCACTGCGGTGTCCGGTCGGGAAGATCGGTCGCTGCGATGACGGCGGCGGTGACGAGGAGGAGGACGGTGGCCAGCGCAAAGCCTTGAGCGCGGGGAACGTCGCCGGCGCGGGTGAGCAGTCGGCTCACGGCGATCGGCATCGTCTCGCGTCCGGCCCTGGTGAGGAATGTGGTGGCCCCGAACTCGCCGAGCGAGATGGCGGCCGAGAGCCCGGCACCGACCAGAACCGGGCGGCGGGCACGCCGGACGACCACCTCTCGCCAGGCCCGCCAGGGCGACGCACCCAGCATGCACGCCGCGGCGACGTGGTCGGCTGGCACGGCGCGGATGACGGGGAGCGCTGCCCGCACGACGAATGGCACCGCGATGAGCGCATGGCCGATGGCGACGAGCCACCACTCGCTGCGCCAGTCGTATGGCGGGTTGTCGAAGGTGATCAGCATGCCGAGTCCCACCGTGACGGCAGAGGTGCCGAGCGGCAGCATCAGGCCCGTGTCGAGTGCGGCGGCAACTCGGCGGCGGCCGGCTGCGATGGCGAGCGAGCCGAGCAGGCCGAGGCTGACGCTGAGGATCGTGGCGACCGCCGCCGTGCGCAACGAGGTGGCCATCGACGCGAGTGGATCGATGCCGAGCGATGCGCCGCGATCCGCCACGGGATCGACGAGTCGGTGCCACGCCTCGAGACTGAGCCGGCCACCCACTCGGAACGACTGGGCCACCAGCGCCGACATCGGAGCGGCGACTGCTGCAGCGGCGAGAATCACCGTGCATGCGACGACAACGCGCTCGCGCCGAGTGCGCGGAGCCCGCCGCTGTGGCACTGCCGCACTCGCTCGGGATGCCAGCCGCTGTGCCCGTGCCGCGATTCCAGCGACGACGGCGAGTACGACCAGTTGTGCCACGCTCAGTGCCACGGCGCGCTCGACGGCGCCGAGCTGCGTGGCGAGTCGCACGATCTCGATCTCGACCGTGGACCGGGTCGGCCCGCCGAGCAGCAGGACGGTGCCGTACGACGTGACCGAGAAGAGGAACACGACCGTGGCCGCAGCGACGATGCCCGGTCGCAGCAGCGGCAGCACCACATGGCGCGCCACCTGCAGGGGTGTGGCACCGAGCGTGCGCGCTGCCCCAGTGAGCTCGTGGGGGATCACCGACCACATCGAGCCCACGAGGCGTACGACGACAGCCAGGTTGAAGAACACATGTGCCATGACGATGGCCGTTGTTGTTCCATGCAGGTGCTCGGGGAGCAGTGCGAGGAATGCCGCACCGACGACGACGGTGGGAAGCATGAATGGCACCGTGACCATCGCAAGTGCGAGCCGCCTCCCGCTGAAGTCGAATCGGGCGAGCACATAGGAAGGAGCCATGCCGGCAACGAGTGTGGTGGCAGTGCTCGCTGTCGCCTGGAACAGGGTGAAGCGCACGATCCCGAGGTCGACCGACGGCCTGCCTGCCCTGAGCGCCATCGTCGCCACGGGCCACGCGAAGAACACAGCCAGCCATGCCGCAGGGAGCGCGCCGAGCACCGCCGGTGCCCAGCGCGGGAGCGCTGTCAGCGAAGGACGATGTCGGCCCACTCGTCCTGCCACTGCTCGCGGTTGGCGGCGATGTCATCGGGCTCCACCGACCAGGTGATGTCGGGCGCAGCGGTGAAGCGCCGGAACACCTCGGGCAGCTCGACGTCGGGGTTCACGGGGTTGACGAACAGGGTAAGCGGCAGTTCGCGCTGGAATCGCTCGCTGACGAGGAACTCGACGAGCAATCGTGCCGCCTCGGGACTGTCGGTGCCGCGGAGGACGCCGGCGTACTCGATCTGTCGGAAGCACGTGCCGGTGCTGACCGCAGTTGGTGCATCGTCGCGGGGTGGATCGGCGAACACCACCTCTGCCGGCGGACTCGTCGCATAGCTGACCACGAGGGGCCTGTCGCCCCCGCCAGCACCGCCGGCGGCGCCGGTGAAGCGGTCGTAGTAGGCGGTCGTCCAGCTGTCGACGACCTCGACTCCATTGTCGGCCAGTGCGGTCCAGTACTGGCGCCAGTCGTCGGTGGCGGCGATGGTGGCGAGCAGGAACGCCAGTCCAGGTGACGACGTGGCCGGGTTCTGCACCACGAGCAGGTCCGCGTAGGCAGGCTTGATGAGATCGTCGAACGTCTGCGGCGGCTCGATGCCCCGCTCTGCGAACCAGGCGATGTCGTAGTTCACGCACACGTCGCCGGTGTCGACGGCGATCGGCTCGCCGTCGAAGATGCCACCGTCGAGGGCAGCCGACAGCAGCGTGTTGTCGACTCCCCACATGACGTCGCCCTCCGGGTTGCCGGCGGTGAGCACTGCCTTGGTCACCATCGTCCCCGCATCGCCGCCGACAGCGATGCGCACGGTGATGCCCGTGTCAGCGGAGAACTCAGCGAGCGCCTCGTTGAGCGGAGTGTCGGCGGTGGGGAACGAGTCGTAGACGATGAGCGTGAGCTCGTTCGGGGCGTCGCTGCTGCAGGCGGGCATCACGGCCACGAACAGGGCAGCGGCGGCAGCGGCAGCAGCGATGCGAGCCAGGCGAGTCATGACGGGACCGCCACGGTGACGATGCCCGAGTGTGACGCGACGGTGACCGCTCCCTCTGCGATGTTGCTGACGCCGCGCGCCTCAGTGGGCGACAGTGGGCCGTCGAGCGACCACTTCGCACCGCGTAGTTCGACGTGGCCACATGCGCCGTGGAGCGCGAGCACGGAGAACGTGGTGCCAGCAGCGAGGTCGAGCACTGCCCGACGTCCCTCGTGGATGACAGCGAACTCTGTGCTGCCGATCACTGCGCGCACAGCGTCGAAGTGTGCTGCTGCCGTGCCGCCGAGTGCGAGCAGGATGCCGAGCAGGTGGTCGATGCGTTCGCCGATGCCGCCGACGACGAGGAGACCACCAGTGCCGATCGCCGCAGCGACCTCGAGTGCCAGCTCCGTGTCGGTGCAGTCCTTGTCGGCGGGGTGCTCGTCGATCGCAAGACCGTGCGCATACGCCCACATCCGGCCGGAGGCGCTCAGGCTGTCGAGGTCGCCGACCAGGTGGGTTGGCTCGATGCCCGCTGCCACGGCATGGTCGAGGCCACTGTCGGCGGCAACGACTGCGGACGCGCCGAGTGTCCTCACGGCACCGACCGCTGCGGACGGGATGGCGCCGCCGCCGGTGATGACGACGGTCCATCGATCAGGTTGCATGTGCTCGTCCCTCCGCTGGCATTACCCAGATCAGGTTCTCGGGTCGGTGGCACCGGCCACCCTCTCAGCCCGCCTGCGCGAGCTCCCCGTGCTGTCGGTCGGAGTGTACCGGTCAGGTGGCGCGGCGGGTGAAGTACGTCACGGCTACCAGGCCGGCGATCACCAATGCCATGCCGGCGATCTGGATGCCAGCGACGGTGCTGCCGAGGAAGACGACGCTCCACGTGACGGCGAGGGCCGGCTGCGATACCTGCATGGTGCTGATCACGCCGATCGGTATCGCCTGCTGTGCGTACACCATCAGCCCATGGGCAAGGGTGCCGGTGAGCACCGCGAGGATGCTGATGAAGACCACCGATCGCCAGGTGACGTCGTCGATCGTGCCGGGGAAGAGGATCAGCGAGATTGGCAGCGTCACGGCCGTGGCAATCGGCGTCATGTGCGTCATCACGTCGACCACCGATCGCTGCTGGCGGAGTCGGCGGCTCGTGATGAGATAGGTCGCCCAGAGGAGGGTGGCGCCGCCGATCCAGGCCACGCCCTCCCACGAGAACTCGCCCGATTCGGGGGCGTTGAAGAGCACGATGGCAAGGCCCGTGAGCGAGACGAGACCGAAACTGAGCGGACCGAGCGGCGTGCGCTCGCGGAGGACGATGGCGGCCATCGGCACCACGACGAAGGGCGTGAGCGCACCGGTGAACTCGGCCGCCGCAACCGTCGTCCGGGTGACACCGACGAAGAAGAAGGTGAGGTTGAGTCCGAAGGCGATGCCGGGCACGAGGGCAGCGCGGAAGCCCTCGCGGGTTGGCCAGCGGTGCTCCGCGACGCGCAGGATGAGTACCCAGATGCCGCTGCACAGCAGTAGGCGCCAGAACGCCACGGTGACACCCGGCGTCTCGGACAGCTTGATCAGCGTGGAACCGAAACTGAAGCAGAAGAGGGTGGCGAGCAGCGCAGCCACGCCGAGGGCGCGCTGCCTGGCGCGGTCGTCACTCACCCCTCCACCTTACGCATTGAGTGGCCGCGCGGACAGAATGACCCCATGGGAGAACTCGAAGGACGCATCGCAGTTGTCACGGGTGGCAGCCGCGGCATCGGCCGGGCCATCAGCATCGACCTTGCCAAGGCCGGTGCGGCGGTCGCGATCAGCTATCGACGAGATGCCGATGCGGCATCAGAGACCGTTGCCGCAATTGAGTCCGCAGGTGGCACTGCTGTGGCGATCGCTGCTGCAGCCGATGACGAAGCCGACTGCCAGCGGCTCGTCGATGGCGTGCTGGCCAGCCTTGGCGGCATCGACATCCTGGTGTGCAACGCCGGAATCGCGTCGCGAGGTCGCAGCGTTGCATCGACCGATGCTGATGAGGTGCAGCGAGTGATGGCCGTTCACGCTCTCGGTCCTCATTACCTCTCGCGGTTCGCGCTGCCGTCGATGCGCCAGCGCGCAGGTGTGCCGGGCGGCCGCGGCGACATCGTGATGATCTCGTCGGTGGCCACCACGCTGATGTCCGCTCACGGCGCGCCGTACAACATGGGGAAGGCGGCGATGGAGGCGCTGGCGCTGACGCTTGCGAAGGAGGAACGGCCGAACGGCATCCACGTCAACGTGGTCGCGCCGGGACTCGTCGAGACCGACATGGGAGTCCGCCTCACGCGTGCCATCACCGGGAATCGCGACCTGGCCGATCTCCGGTCGCTCGACTCGGCATCGCCGTTCGGCCGGGTGTGCCAGCCGTCCGACATCGCCGGCGTCGTACGGTGGCTCTGCGGCCCCGGAGCCGGATACGTCACCGGCCAGCGCATCGAAGTGGACGGCGGCGGGCGCTAGAACGGTGTGGTGCTGCCGTCGCGCGGCAGTTCGATGAAGGTACGCCCGGGCGTGAGGAGAATGGGCTTGCCGTCGGGTCCGAACTTG